>JBKKAY010000162.1:0-4619 GCA_046714195.1 Gemmatimonadaceae bacterium | reverse complement strand
ATCCTTCGGATCTCCCATCCAGTGGTCCTGTAGAACGCCGCGTCCCGCATTGGAGATCAGCCTTTGCAGGGCCATCACCAACAGGAAGATGTCGTCGATCTCTCCCAGGAACGGGATGAAATCCGGGACGTAGTCGAGCGGGAGCAGGATGTATGCGAACGCTCCGGCGACGAGGAGCTTGTCGGTGAGCGTCACACGCGCATCGGATAACAGCCCGCCCAGGAGCCGCAGGAAGTTCGGCAGCTCCTTCATCGTCCCCATCACGGTGCGCTTGGCTCCCGTACGCGGCGAGGCTTCGGTGTCGTCGACTTTCGCCGGTCGCGGCCTGGCCGCTGATGCTCGGCCTGTTGCAGCGCCTCTGGCGGTACGGCGCTTTCGCGCGGCGGCGGCGGTGGCACGCTCGGATTGAGTCCTCACTTGCGCTGATCTCCTGGGGGCTGTTGTGGCTGAATCGGTGGCGCCGGCGGCGGCTGTTGCTTGGTGGAGGTCACAGAAGACGCGACCTCGGCTATCTCCGTTGCAACTGACTTGCCAGCATTCGCCACATCCGTGAGCACGCCCACCGCCTTGTTCATCATGCTCATCGTCCCACCGATGACGCCCGCGGACATGCGGCCTGCCCGCATGGTGTCTTCCACGCCCTCGGCAAAACGCTTGAGCGGGTTCTCCGAAGTCGACGGCTTGGGGGCGTACTTGGACTCGAGGAAGTCGATGTAGTCGAAGATCTGATAGACCCTCTCCTCGGAAAGCGCATCGAGCTTCCTGATCAACCGCTCTCGCAGGATATCGTTCATTCTCGCTCCTTGTCCGGGGTCAGCCGCGACCACGCCAACGGACGCGGCGGCCGCGCACATCGATGTGAACGTAGTTGGTGCTGGCGTGCCCACTGGTGTAGATGCCCAGGCCACCAATGAGCTGCGGGTGCTTGAGCTCCACGATCTCCACCGCCAAACCTACCATACGAGAGTCCATGGCGGTGAGTTTTCCGTCGCCATTGGCGTCGATCGCCACATCGGCGGCGTCACCGTACTGGTGCTGGCTGTCCTTGGCCGCCCGCCGGATGCGGCGGTTGCGGTCGGGTGTGCGGAATCCGGAGTGCACATCGATGGAGAGGTCGACGATGGCCTTGTCGCCGTGCCAGCGCGCTATCTCCGCAATCACCAGCTCGAGCTTATCGAGCAGCTTCGGATTCACCACCGCGTAGCTGGGCCACACGCCCTTCTGATCGTGGTTGAGGAAATCACCCACCCGCAGTCGCTTCGTGATCGGAATGTCGACGTCGGCGGGAGTGATCTCCAGAAATCCTTCCGGCGGCGGAGTCTTCCCGCGCACGCGCTCGGACAGGTAAGTCCCGATCCTGTACCCGCGGAGCATGCCTCCCTCTTTTTCCTCAAAGGGAACGAGCACCGCCAGCGTGAGGCCCTCGATCGAGCGCTGCTGGTCTTCCTTGATCAGCGTCAGCCGGTAGAATCCCGCCTTCTCCGGGACTACCACGCGGGCCCCCATGAGCGCCCTTGGTGCTATGGTGGCAACGCTGTCACCGACCCGCAGCCAGGAGTACTGCAAAGCGGTGGGGTCGCCATGGACGTCGAGCGGGTACGAGATCTCCTGCGAGGGCATCGCGAAGGCGAGCTTCACCTCGCCGCTCTCTCCGAACGCGCTCGCGGACGGCTCCGCACGGGGAACCACGGCTCGCTTCAGATACGCGCCGAGCCGCTTGTCGTCCGGAGATGTGGCGGCGGTGAGGAACTGCATGGCGCCGAGCGCGGCGAGAGCAGCGGTCGTGACCCAGACGATCCGCGCGGCATGTCGCGGCCGGACAGGCAGCTCGTCGGGGAGCTCGAGCTCGCCTCCAGCGGGATGTCTTCTTTCCTGCACGACTGCCGCTGGCAATAGCCGTGGGCTAGCTAATAGATGTAGACTGGAGTTCCCACCGGCACCATCGGATACAGCCGCTCGATGTCCTCATTCTTCATCCTCACACAGCCGTGGCTGACGGAACGGCCGATAGTCTCGGGCTTGTTGGTCCCGTGGATGGCGTAGCCATCGCCCATCTTTAGCCGGCGCGTGCCGAGAACACCCAGGTAGCGCCTTGCCGTTGTACCGAACGGCGGAATTATGACATTTCCGCCGCTCACGATCTCGCGACCTTCGGTTCCACCGCCCAGCGACACGGTGCGCCCATCGCTGTAACGCCTGACGACCTCGCCGTTCTGGGTAGTGATCACGCCATCTCCCGAGCGAATCGACTGCCCGGAGCCAAGCTTGACGACGCCAAGACCGCGCTTCTGCGCGAGCTCGATGAAGTGCCAGTCGGGCGGAACCCACGCCGGATCCTCTTCCTTGGCTTGAACGCTGAGGCGACCCCGTGGAGTCTCGAAGCGCCATTGCCCGCCTCCGGTCACGAGCTCCTTGCCGCTTCCCGTCGCGATTGGGGCCTCGAACAGGACCTGTGAGCCCTGCTTGAACCAGAGCATGTGGTCGGCAATGCTGACCACCAGGTACGGCTTATTGGCGGCTTCGGCCGGCGAGTCGGATATCAGCCGCTTCAGGCTGTCGCCCGTCATGCCGAGGCTGGCTTTCACCTCGTCGAGCACGCCCAGGTTGTCGTTGTAAACCATGCGGTTCACATCGCGCTGGTAGCGGAGCTCGGCCGTCTTGGTGAGCAGCGTCACGCTCAACACCGCCGCCGTGATGAAGCCCAGAATCAACATCCAGACGGTTTTGCCGCCGTACGAAAGAATTCTCAAAGCCATCGCGCTACCTCACTCCGATTCATGCGATTCGGGCCGCGCGCAAAACCGCGCGTCCTCAATAGAAGTATACCTTCATACCGGCCTTAAGGTTCGGCATGATGGCCTTCATGTCTTCAGCGCCGATGCGCAGAGATCCTGCGGGAATGGGAGTAGTGTCGGCGGCGAGTGAGGCCGAGCTTGCCGCCAGGATCTCCGCTCCGCCATCGAGGGCGATGCGAGTCGAGGACAGGTCGGTGACCGTCCTTTCGCCGCGCGGTATCGCCGCCGGCGGCTCGTTTGACGTCGCGGTCACCGGTCGCTCCGGGCCGAACTGCACCGGCATCTCTCGCAGGAGGGCGCCTTCGCGAGTCAGGTACATCTTTGCGCTGTCGACCGAGACGTTCAAATGGAGCTTCTTGTCGAACTTCGACTGGCGCTTCACCAGCTCGATGGCCAGCCGCAGCTTGTTCTCCTCTGTCTGGACGATGAGGTCGGTGCGCTGACGCTCGGCGTCCGTCATTCGCGACCGAAGGGAGCTGACCTCGCTATTGTAACGAACGCGCTTATAAAAGAGCCACGCATCCACCGCGACCATCAATCCGAGCCCGAGACCCAGCACGAAAACGAAGCCCGGGTATGCCCGCCGGAAATCGCGCCAGCCGCCGCGTCGTCGGTCCCCCTCGCTGGCGCGATCCGGATTGCGCCTCGTCTCGAGGTCCAGTTTGGGCTTGAAGATTTCCATTCGGTCTGGTGACGCCTCTCTCGCGGGTGGAATTACATTACCGATATAATGGCTAAGAACCAGCGCGCGCGGCCAGTCGCGCTCATCGTGCTCGACGGTTGGGGCTATCGCCCCGAAAAGGACGGCAACGCAATCGCACTGGCACAAACCCCTACGTGGGATTCGCTGTGGCAACGCGGGTCCCGGACGCTGCTCGAAGCGTCAGGGCTTCGCGTCGGCCTCCCAGCCGGACAGATGGGCAACAGCGAGGTCGGACACCTGAACCTCGGCGCGGGCAGGGTGGTGATGCAGGATCTTGTACGCATCTCTTCGGCCATTGCGGATGGCAGCTTCTACACCAACCCGGCGTTGGTGGAAGCATGTCGCCAGGCCAGGGGCCACGATGGAATATTGCACCTGATGGGATTGATTGGCGCCGGCGGGGTCCACGCCATCGACACGCACCTGATGGCTCTGCTCGACCTCGCCAGGCGATACGACGTGCCGCGCGTGGCGATCCATGCGTTCCTCGATGGTCGCGACACCATGCCCAAGTCCGCGCTCGAGTACATGCGGGAGCTCTTGGAGTACATTCGAAAAACGGCAAGTCCAGCGAAGATCGCGAGCATTTCGGGGCGCTACTACGCCATGGATCGCGACCGCCGTTGGGAGCGCACCGAGCTCGCGTACCGGGCCATCGTTTTCGGCGAGGGGACGCCCGTCACCGATCCGCTCGATGCAATCGTCAAGGCGTACGAATCGGGCCTCACCGACGAATTCGCGCTGCCGGTGGTGGTCACCGAAAATGGGAAGCCTGTGGCCCCGATGCGCGACGGCGACGCCGTCATCTGCTTCAACTACCGCTCGGACAGAATGCGCCAGATCGTCCGCGAACTGATCGGTCCAAGCCGCCCCCTTATTGGTCCAATCGGCCGCCACGCTGACGACGACCTTCCAGTTGGCTGGAGCGAGTTGGATTCCGGTCGCTTTCGTACACCAAGCAGCCCACGCCCACGCCTTTTCGTCACCACGCTTACGAGCTATGACAGGACGTTCGGCGTACCAGTTGCGTTCGACCCGACATCGATGGTTCGCATTCTCGCGGAGGTTTTGTCCGCCAACGGGCTCAACATGCTCAAGACGGCGGAAACCGAGAAGTACCC
>JBKKAY010000161.1:0-11373 GCA_046714195.1 Gemmatimonadaceae bacterium | reverse complement strand
GCCGCTGAAGCAGCGGTCGGGCTCGCAATCATCATTGCGATCTTTCGCCATCGGCAAACGATCAACCTCCAGGACATCAACCTGCTGAGAGGATGATGTTCTTTCTCATCCAGTCGGCGGTGACCGGGGGAGCTGCATCGGCGCATCCACTCGGCGGAACGGCGGCCGAGTTGCTGTGGCTTCTCCCGCTCCTGCCGCTGCTGGGGTTCGTGATCAACGGTCTGCTGTCGCTGAACGGCGCTCGCCTGGGGCCAGACGATCCGAACACACCGGATCACCCTCCACACCCGGAAGGCGCCGCCGAAGCGCCCGCTATCGCCCACGCGGAACAATCGGGAGCCGTCGGAGATGACCACCACGCGGTGAAGCGGCACCGGTGGGCTCCTGTGGTGAGCATCGTCGGACCCGGCGTCCTGATCCTTTCCTTCGGGCTGGCCCTGGCAATGTTCATGGCCATGACCGGCGTCACGATGAGCGCGCCCTTCGTCCAGAGCTACTTCACATGGATGGGTACGGGCGACCTGACCATCGACGCCGCTTTCCAGCTCGACCAGCTGTCGATGGTGATGGTGCTCGTGATCACGGGAGTGGGCAGCCTCATCCACATCTTCAGCGTCGGGTACATGCGGGAAGACCCGGGTTATCCCCGCTACTTCGCGTACCTGAATCTGTTCGTGTTCTTCATGCTGGTGCTCGTGCTGGGTGCGAACTACCCGGTTCTTTTCGTCGGGTGGGAGGGAGTCGGGCTCTGCTCGTACCTCCTGATCGGATTCTGGTTCTCCGAGAAGGCGAACGCGGACGCCGGAAAAAAGGCTTTCATCGTCAACCGCATCGGCGACTTCGGGCTGCTGGTGGCAATGTTCCTCCTCTTCGCCAATCTGGGTGTGCTGGATTTCGCCGGCGTAGAAGCGCGAGCGCCGGGACTGGGGGCGGGAAGCGCACTCGTCACCGTCATCTGCCTCTTCATGTTCCTGGGCTGCGCGGGCAAGAGCGCCCAGATTCCGCTCTACATCTGGCTTCCGGACGCGATGGCTGGCCCGACACCGGTGTCCGCCCTCATCCACGCCGCGACGATGGTCACGGCGGGCGTGTACCTGATCGCGAGGAGCGCGGTGCTCTTCTCGCTGTCACCCGTTGCGTCGCTCACGGTGGCGCTGATCGGAGCGAGCACCGCTCTCTTTGCGGCTACCATCGGCCTCAAGCAGTGGGACATCAAGAAGGTCCTGGCCTATTCGACCATCTCGCAGCTCGGCTACATGTTCATCGGCGTGGGAGTGGGCGCTTATGTGTCCGGAATCTTTCATCTGATCACGCACTCCTTCTTCAAGGCGCTGCTGTTCCTCGGAGCTGGATCGGTGATCCACGCCATGCACGCGGCATATCACCGGACGCATAATCACGAGGATGCGCAGGACATGCGCAACATGGGTGGCCTCAGGCGCTACATGCCCGTGACGTGGGTGTTGATGTGGATCGCGACGCTGGCGATCACCGGCATTCCGCCATTCGCCGGATTCTTCTCCAAGGACGAGATCCTGGCGTCGGCGTTCGAGCGCGCGCACGGATCCACTCTCGCGACCGCCAGCTGGCTGGGCGTGCCGGGGAGCACTCTCCTCTACGTCATCTATGGCATTGGCCTTCTTTCCGCGTTCCTCACCGCGATCTACATGACGCGCATGATGCTGTACACCTTCCACGGACCGACGCGCACAGGTGCTGAAGAGGAGAAGCACCTGCACGAGGCGCCGTGGACAATGACGGGTCCCCTCGTCGTGCTCGGCCTGCTCAGCGTGGTCGGCGGGTGGCTCAATCTGCCCGAGGTCATCACACACATCCTGCCTCTCGGCCCAAGTGATCTGCTGGGCCACTGGCTCGAGCCGGTCGTCGGTCCGGCGACCGCTCGCGTGAGCGGCGGTGAGGTCCACGCATCGGTCAGTGTCGAGCAGGTGCTCATTGGCGTGGCCGTGTCCGTTGCAATCGCCGGGACGGTGTTCGCCTGGGCGCGGCTCAAGCCGGCGCGGCTCGTTCGCAAGCGCGACTGGGTGCCTGAAGAAGGATTCGAGAGGGTGGTCGCCGAGAAGTACTTCGTCGACGAAGGAATCGATCGCGGGATCGTGATGCCGACGTACGCGATCTCCCGGAGCCTGCTATGGAAGTTCGTGGACAACGGCCTCATCGATGGCGTTCTGGTGAACGGCAGCGCCGCGGTGGCGCGAGGATTCGGCTGGATGGGCTCGAGGGTTCAGACCGGAAATACCGGTATCTACGCCTGGGTTCTCGTCCTCGGTGTCCTGGCAGTGCTCGGCGCCTTCACGCTCCGGTGATCTGATCGAATGGCGAGCTTCCTCGAAGCAATAGGCTACAACGACTGGGCGCTGGTCGCGCTCCTGGCTCTCCCGCTGATCGGGGCGGGCCTCATCCTGGCGCTGGGAAGTCGCGCTCTGGTTTCTGGCAGCAATGCGATCGAGGATCCACGCCCGAGACAGGTCGCGTTTTACACCTTTCTGCTCGAGTTCATCGTGTCACTCGGGCTGTGGTGGTCCTTCGATCCGGCCAGCTCTTCGTGGCAGGCTGCGATCGATCTGCCGTGGATTCCGACCTGGGGCGTAAGGTTCACGCTCGGCGTCGACGGAATAGCGCTGATGATGGTGTTGCTCACGACCTTCATCATGCCCCTGACGGTCCTTGGCAGCTGGACCAGCGTCAGGACCAAGCTGCGGAGCTACTACGCGCTGCTCCTTGTACTCACCACCGGCATGCTCGGCGTTTTCCTGGCGCGCGATCTCTTCCTTTTCTATGTGATGTGGGAAGTGATGCTGATTCCGATGTACTTCATCATCGGCATCTGGGGCGGTGAGCGCAGGATCTACGCGAGTCTCAAGTTCTTCATCTACACGATGCTGCCGTCACTGCTGATGCTGGTGGCGATCATCTACCTGGGACTGCACGCCAGGGATGCGGGCGGCACTCCCAATTTCAGCTACGACAATCTGCTGACGATGGCCAGCCTCACCCCCAGGGCGGCGCTGTGGCTGTTCGGAGCCTTCGCCTTCGCCTTCGCGGTGAAGGTTCCAATGTTTCCGTTTCACACCTGGCTTCCGGATGCGCACGTGGAGGCGCCGACCGCCGGCTCCGTCGTTCTCGCCGGAATCATGCTGAAGATGGGGGCGTTCGGATTCCTGCGTTTCGCGCTGCCTCTGTTTCCCGGCGCGGCTATGCATCCGACGGTCCGCACATTGATCCTCGTGCTGGCCGTCATCGGCATCATCTACGGCGCACTGGTGGCGATGGTGCAGCCGGACTTCAAGAAGCTCGTTGCGTACTCGTCCGTCAGCCACCTCGGGTTCGTGATGCTGGGGATTTTTGCGCTCACCGTACAGAGCGTCCAGGGCGCGCTGATGGTGATGATCAATCATGGCATCTCGACCGGCGCGCTGTTTCTCCTCATCGGCATGATTTACGAGCGCAAGCATTCGCGCCTGATCGAGTCGTATGGGGGAATCGCGCGCGTGGTGCCGCTGTTCGCGGCCATTCTCACCTTTGTCTCGCTGAGCAGCATTGGCGTGCCCGGCACCAACGGTTTCGTGGGAGAGTTCCTGGTGCTGGTGGGGTCGTTCCGTACCTATCCCGTGCTGTCGACCATTGCGACGACCGGCGTGATCTTCGCCGCCGCCTATCTGCTGTGGGCGATTCAGCGCGTCCTGTTCAATGCGCTCGACAAGAAGGAAAACATCCACATACCTGACCTGAACCGGCGGGAGCTCGCACTCCTTGCACCGCTGGTGGCAGCCATAATCTGGCTGGGGGTTTACCCGCAGCCGGTTCTCCGGCGGATGGAAACGACGACCCAGGCTCTGATCAAGCGCGTCGAGAGCGGGCCTCTCATGCCCGCCCCTCCGCTCCGGGGCCCTCGATGAATTTCGATCTGAGTATTCCCGGCCACCTCGCTGCGGCACTCGGGCCCGACCTGCTGCTGATGGGCGGGGCAATGGTGCTGCTGCTCTGGTCAGCCTGGCGGCCGGAGAGCGAGGCGCACCAGCGCCAGGTGGGATTGGCGAGCATCGCACTGTGCGTGCTGGTGATGATCGCCGTCGCCGTCTATGCGTTCCGCGGCGCTACCGCCGGCAACGGCGTGATAGCCGTCGACAACTTCCGGTGGGTGGCCGACGAGATCTTTCTGATCGCCACGATCGGGACGATAGCGATGTCGCTCGAGTACAATCCGCGCGAAGGAATCCTGGCCGGAGAGTCTCACGTGCTCCTCCTGCTGGCGACCTCGGGAATGATGATTCTGGCCGCTGCGCGCGACCTGATCATCGTCTTCCTCGGCATCGAGCTGATGTCGGTGGCGATCTACGTGCTGGTCGGCATCAACCGGCGGCGCGAGCGGTCGGCCGAAGCAGCGATCAAGTACTTCCTGCTCGGCGCGTTCTCGACCGGATTTCTCCTGTACGGGATCGCCCTTGTCTACGGCGCAACGGCGGAGACCAACTTCGCCAACATCGCGGCCAACATCGTCCGCCTCAATCTCGCCAGCAGCGGTCTCTTGCTGGTTGGGCTCGCTCTCCTCATCGTAGGCTTCGGATTCAAGGTGGCGGCCGCGCCGTTCCACATGTGGGCGCCCGATGTGTACGAAGGCGCTCCGACCCCAGTCACGGCGTACATGGCTGCCGCGGTCAAAGGAGCTGCGTTCGTGTCATTCTTTCGCCTGTGGATGGAAGCATTTCCGTCGCTGCTCACCACCTGGCACGCGCCGCTCTGGTGGCTGGCGGTGGTGACCATGGTCGTCGGGAACCTGATCGCGCTGGCACAGCGGAACATCAAGCGCCTGCTCGCTTACTCGAGCATCGCGCACGCCGGCTACATCCTGGTGACGATGGTGACGGGAACGCCGCTGGGCAGCTCCGCGTTCATGTTCTATCTGTTCGCGTATACGATGGCCACGCTCGGCGCGTTCGCCGTAATCGTGGCTCTCGGGACGGCGGGTGAGGATAGGATGAACGTTGAGGAGTATTCAGGCCTGTTCACGGTGCGCCCGGGCATGGCCGTCGCGATGGCGGTGTTCATGCTGGCCCTGCTCGGATTCCCAATCTTTGGCGGGATCGGCTTCTTTGCGAAATGGTATGTCCTCCAGGCGGCGCTACAGGCTCCGACTCCGCGGACTTACCTCGCCATCATCCTCGTCCTCACCAGCGTGGTAAGCGCGGGCTACTACCTGTATGTGGTGATGGTGATGTTCATGAAGCCCAGGTCGAGCACGGCTGTCCTGCCGTCGCGGACGCCCCCGTGGACTGGCGCCGTCGTTTGGGGCGCCGCCGCGATCATCCTCGGCTTCGGCCTGTTTCCGGATGCCCTCGTCGCCTTTGCCAAGCGAAGCACGCCCGGTGGACTGAGAGCAGTGCCGGAAGTCGTCACCACCCGTTGACGACGATGGCGCTCTCACGGACGATTTTCCGCGAGTATGACATTCGCGGCATCGCTGGCCGCGATCTCACCGAGGATGCTGCGACGGCGATCGCCGGAGCGTACGCGGCATTCATGGCCGAGCGCGGAGTCCCTGGGGCGCTCGCGATCGGGCGCGACAATCGCCCGAGTGGTGAGGGTCTCCACCGCGCGCTCGTCGCCGGCCTTCTCGCCAGCGGCGTCGACGTCGTGGACATTGGCGTCGTCCCGACACCGGTGGCGTACTGGTCGCAGCACAAGCTCGATGTGGTGGGTGGCATCCAGATAACGGGCTCCCACAACCCGCCCGAGTACAATGGATTCAAGCTCGGGCTCGGGACGAAGCCGGTATACGGATCCGACATCCAGCACATATACGAGCTGGCCATCGCCGGAACGTTTCCCAAGGGGAAGGGCACCCTGCGGCAGGAGCCTGTCATCGACCGGTACGTCGACGACATTGCGGGACGAGTCGGCAAGCTAGCCCGCGATGTGAAGGTGGTGCTCGACTGTGGTAACGGCGCCGGCGCGCTCGTCGTTCCCCGGCTTTTTCCGCGGTTGGGGATCAAGCCGCACTGCCTCTTCTGCGAGAGCGACGGGACTTTTCCGAATCATCATCCCGACCCGACTGTCCCTGAGAATGTCCGCGACCTCATTGCGGCGGTGAAGCGTGACGGGGCCGAGATCGGGATCGCTTTCGACGGCGACGCCGATCGAATCGGCGTAATCGACGATCAGGGAGAGATCATCTGGGGCGACTACCTCCTCATCGTCTATGCGCGGGATGTTCTGGCGCGAACGGGCAAAGGACAGTCGATCGTATTCGACGTGAAGGCGTCACAGGCGTTGTCCGAGGCAGTGGAGAAGGCCGGCGGCAAGCCGGTGATGTGGAAGACCGGCCACTCTCTGATAGAGGAGAAGATGCACGAGACCCACGCTCCGGTGGGCGGGGAGATGTCGGGGCACATGTTCTTCTCGGAAGGCTTCTACGGGTTCGACGATGCGCTCTATGGAGCCGCCAGGCTGCTGCAGATCGTTGCCAGCTCCGGAAAAACGGTACGGCAGCTGCTCGCCGATGTCCCCCGTTTCGTTTCGACGCCGGAAATACGCATCGACTGTCCCGACGACAAGAAGTTCGGGATCGTGCGAGAAGCTCAGGAATATTTTTCGGCCAAGTATGAAGTGATCACCGTCGACGGCGTCCGGGTGTTGTTCGGAGACGGCTGGGGGCTCATTCGCGCGTCAAACACCCAGCCGGTGCTGGTGATGCGGTTCGAGGCGCGGACCAAGGAGCAGCTCGAGCGAATTCAGTCCGAGATGCAGGGGTGGATCCGCTCCAAAGGCGTAAAGGTTTGATGTGATGCCGCGCCGGCGTCTCCTACTCGGGGTCGTCATCGCAGCTCTAGTGTTGGTAGCCGGGCGCGCGATTTCCGCGGTCTACGCGGACTACACCTGGCATGGCGCGATGGGTGCTTCCGCCCTCTGGAGCGAGCGCGCAGCCGATCTTGTCCTCATCAACGGGATCGGCTTCGGCGTCGCCTTCGTGATTGCCCTGTCCAATCTCACTGTGCTGGCGGGCAGCATCGGATCCCTGACCCTTCCTCGGCGTCTCGCCAACGTGGAGTTCGGCGAGGCGGTTCCGCGCAGATACGTCGACCGCTTTGTCCTCATACTCTCGATAGGCATTGCCCTCGCGCTCTTGCCGATGCTCCCGAGCTGGACTTCGCTGGCGATGGCCCGCCGGCGGGTCACCTTCGGCGACGTCGATCCGTATTTCCGTCACGACATGGCGTTCTACACCATGTGGCTTCCGTTCGAGAAGTCGGCCTATTCATCGCTCATCGTGCTGGTGGTGACGGTGGCGCTGGTGGTCGTTGCGCTCTACTCGCTCACGCCGGGACTCCGCTGGGATCGCGCGGGGCTCCGCATGAGCACGCGAGTGAGACGACACCTGAGCGTATTGGCCGCGGCAATCCTACTACTCACGGTGTGGAGCTATCGTCTCGCATCTTACGACCTGCTGATCCAGACACAGGGAGAATCGGGATCCTTCTCCTACATCGATCACCAATGGCTCCTCCCGGGTCTGCTGATTCTCTCGATTGCCACCACCGCGGCCGCGGCGACGGTTCTGTTCAGCGGCTGGACCGGCCAGCTGCGCACCAGCTTTATCGCCGTGACGGCGGTAGTTCTGCTTTCCATTAGCGTTCAGGAAATCGCTCCGCTGGTCGTCAGGCGTCTGACACCCGCACAAGTGCTCGCAGTTCGCGAGCGGCCCTATGCCGACACGCGGGCCGAGTTTACACGTCGCGCTTACGATCTCGCTCTCGCTTCACGCGATTCCGCGCGCGGGAGCCCTCTCGTCGTCGACACAGCTGCGGTCAGCGGAGATGGTCTGCGCTCACTGCAGCGCGACTCTTTGGTCTATCCCGGTGCGGCCGGATTGGTCGTCGTCGCGGAGCCTCAGCTCGACATCGCCGGACAACGCCTTGGGGATGGGCTTTCGCGGCTCGCCTACGCGTGGGCGTACCGATCGCTGGGCCTGCTATCGGACTCGGTGCCGCGCCGAGCGCGACTCGTGACGGTGCGCGATGTGCGACAACGGGTTGGCGCGCTGGCGCCGATCTTCGCGCAGGGCAGCGCGGCGCAGCCCTTGTTTCACGCCGACACCCTCTATTGGAGGGTCAATCTCTATTCAGCTTCAGCCGACTATCCTCTCAGCACGGCGCGCGTCATCGCCGGAGCAGGGCGCAATTATTTCAGACAGGCGGGAACCGCGCTCGTCAACGCCCGGACCGCGCGCGTGATGATCGCCCCTGTGAGCAACCCGGATCCAATTGCCAGAGAATGGATGCGTGCCTTCCCGAACACGGCTGACTATCGGGCCGCGGCGATCATGAAGCGTCTCACCGCGGGTCGGTGGCAGCCCGCCGACCCGGGTACCTCGATCCTGCCGAACGACTCCACGTTCCGTTCCGAGGTGACGCGGCTGTACAATCGCATGCGCGCCTCTCTGGCGGCGGGAAATCTCGGAGCTTTCAGCAGTGCATACGACTCGCTCGGGGTACTCATCGGCCGGGGCCAACGGTGAGCGTGAAGCCGAAGACTGCGGTAATCGCCGTCGGCGGGAACGCCCTCTCTCCTCCAGGGGAAAGATCGACCATTGCCGATCAGTTCCGACACAGCCGCGAAAGTCTCGGCCCGATAGTCGACCTCGCGCTCGATGGGTGGCGCGTGGTCATCGTGCATGGGAACGGCCCGCAGGTAGGCGACGAGCTGGTACGCAACGAGAAGGCCCGCGCCGATGTCGCACCACTGCCCCTCGGAGTCTTGGTGGCGGGGACAGCGGGCTGGATCGGCTACATGCTCCAGCAGTCGCTCGAGAACGCGCTCAGGAAGGCAGGGAGCCCGCGCGACGTCGTGACGATTCTCACCCAGGTGGAAGTGGCGGCCGACGATCCCGCGCTCAAGGATCCGCAGAAATTCATTGGTCATGGCCTGTCGGTAGCGCGAGCGAGGGAGCTGCGAAACGAAGGGATTCCAATCAAGAAGGATGGCAAAGGACATTTCAGGCGCGTGGTCGGGAGCCCGATCCCGATCGCGATTCACGAGCTGGCGACGATCCGGAGTCTGGTCGAGCGAGAGACGCTGGTGATCGCCTGCGGAGGCGGTGGCATTCCGGTTTACCGGGAGACGAGCCTCGGGCTCGAGGGAGTCGACGCTGTCGTCGACAAGGATCTCGCCGCCGCCGTGCTCGCACGCGAGCTGGGAGCGGAGCTCCTGCTTATCTTGACCGATGTCGATGCGGTTTACGCTGGTTGGGGGACGCCCGGGCAGAAGGCAATCACCACCATGTCCGTCGCCGAAGCAGAGCAGCTGGCGGCATCGGGATCGTTCGGTGAAGGGAGCATGGGGCCCAAGGTTCGCGCCGCGATTGCTTACGTGCGTGCAACGCGGGGACGTGCCATTATTACGGAGTTGAACAGAGGAAGAGCCGCGGTGCGTGGCTCGGGCGGCACGGAGATCACTCCCTAGATGCCGTCTTTTTATTTAGCCAAATCGCGTGCGCGCACGCGTTCGGAGCAAGAGTGAATATCCACGAGTATCAGGCAAAGGAAATCTTTCGGAAGAACGGCATTCCGATCCCACCCGGCGAGATTGCCACCACGCCGGAAGAGGCTGAAGCCATCGCCCGCAAATTCGGTGGCACGGTGGTGGTGAAGGCACAGGTACACACAGGTGGGCGGGGAAAGGCCGGGGGTGTGAAGCTCGCCAAGACGCCGGCCGAGGCGAAAAGCGTCGCGGCGCAGATCCTAAAGCTCAGGATCAAGGACCTGCCGGTTCTCAAAGTGCTGGTCACGCCCGCGGCCGACATCGCATCGGAAGCGTACGTGGGAATCATCGTGGATCGTTCCTCCAAGAGAGCAGTGTTCATGGTCAGTCCGGCCGGTGGGATCGACATCGAGGAGGTCGCCGCCAAGACTCCAGAGAAGATTCGCCGGCTACCCGTCGATCCGCGATACGGGTTCCAGGCATTCGAAGCGATGCAGCTGGCGTTTTTCCTCTATCCGGATGTGAAGCAGGCGCGGCCAGCCGCCAAGATTCTGCAGCAGCTCTACAAGGCGTTCAGCAAGAACGGCGCGTCGCTGGCGGAGATCAACCCGCTGATCACGACTCCGGCTGGAGATGTGCTCGCGCTCGATGCGAAGATGGTCATCGATGACAATGAGATCGATCGCAGGCCCGACCTGGCGGCGCTCCGCGATGAGTCATCGGAGGACCCGAGCGAGGTAGAGGCCAGGAAAGCCAACCTCACTTTCATCAAGCTCGAGGGCAACGTCGGCTGCGTGGTGAACGGCGCCGGACTGGCGATGGCGACGATGGACCTCGTCAAGTACTACGGCGGTGAGCCGGCGAATTTCCTCGACATCGGGGGCTCGTCGAACCCGGAGAAGGTGGTCAATGCGCTCCGCATCATCACGGCCGATCCGAGCGTCAAGGCGATCCTGTTCAATATCTTCGGCGGAATTACGCGCACCGACGACGTCGCCAACGGAATTGTGACCGCGACGCAGCAGAACCCTCTAAAGGTTCCACTGGTCATCCGCCTCACCGGCACCAACGAGGAAATCGCGCTCGAGATCCTCAAGCGCGCGGGCATGTCGGCAATGACCGACATGGACGAAGCGGTCAAGAAGGCAGTCGCTCTCGCTACCGGCAAGGGAGGTAAAGCGGCGTGAGCATCTTCATCGACAAGAAGACACGGCTCCTGGTGCAGGGGATAACAGGGCGCGACGGGTCGTTTCACGCCAAGCAGATGATAGAGTACGGAACTCAGGTCGTCGGCGGTGTCACACCGGGAAAGGGCGGTCAGAAGTTCGAGGGCACGGTCCCCATCTTCAACACCGTAGCCGACGCGGTGGCAGCGACGGGAGCCAATGCGACCGTCATCTATGTTCCACCTCCGTTCGCGGCCGACGCCATGATGGAAGCTGCCGACGCCAGAATCCCGTTCATCGTCTGCATCACCGAAGGGGTTCCGGTTCTGGACATGACGCGTGTGTATCCGTTCGTCATGGAGAAAGGGTCGCGGCTGCTCGGACCAAACTGTCCCGGGCTTATCTCACCGGGACAGTCCAAGGTGGGAATCATTCCCGGCCGCATCTGCGCTCCAGGCCCGATAGGGCTGGTGAGCCGGTCGGGGACGCTGACCTACGAGGTGGTGTACCAGATGACGCGCGCCAAGATGGGCCAGACCACCTGTGTAGGAATCGGAGGCGACCCCATCAACGGCACCAACTTCATCGATTGTCTTGCCGCGTTCGAGAAGGATCCCGACACGAAGGCGGTGGTGATGATCGGCGAGATCGGCGGGACGGACGAGCAGGATGCCGCGAAGTTCGTCAAGGAAAAGATGACGAAACCCGTGGT
>JBKKAY010000160.1:0-8109 GCA_046714195.1 Gemmatimonadaceae bacterium | reverse complement strand
CGCTCTACCTCAGCGGCACGCTCGAGAGCGTCCGTGAGCCGGTCGCGGAGACTCAGCTTTCGGTGCTAGGCGCAGCCGCCGGCTTGCCGTACTTCTGACGGAAGCGCTCGACGCGTCCCGCGGTATCGACGAGCTTCTGCTTGCCCGTGAAAAATGGGTGGCAGTTGGCGCAGATATCGGTATGAATATCCGCCACGGTGGAGCGGGTCTGATATGAGTGGCCGCAGGCGCATTTGACGGTGGCCGTGGCGTACACTGGGTGGATGTCGGGTTTCATCGCAATCTCTTGGGCTATTTGTAATCTCGCACAGCCTTTAATAATAGCTAAGTTGCCTGCCCCAAACAAGTTAAGTCCGGGTGGGCATCGCAAGAACCGGATAGATGCCACTCCCTCCCCGCCGTATACTAACCAGTTGGCAGGCGATTTCCCCAAGCCAGGATCCTTGTGACCACCCTACCAGACGGCGACTACGTACTCGGCACCGAAAACGACGAAGTCGAGCGCCTCGGCTTGCAGCATCTCGTGTGGCGGCCGCGCGTCTCGGATGCATGGCGGCGCGCTGGGTTCACGACCGGGCAACACCTTATCGATGTCGGGTGCGGCCCCGGGTACGCCTCTGTCGATCTGGCGGCAATCGTGGGACGGTCGGGACGCGTCACTGCCATCGATCGGTCGCGGCGTTTTCTTGATCGACTCGAAGCGCGCGCCGCGCAGGCGGGGCTCGAGAACATTGAACAGATTCACCTGGACCTCGACACCGGATCGTTGCCCCGATTATCCGCCGACGGGGCGTGGTGCAGGTGGGTCTTCGCCTTTCTCACCCATCCCCGTGAGCTGCTGGCGGGAATCAGCAACGCATTGGCGCCGGGAGCGGCGCTCGTGGTCTTCGAGTACTTCAACTACGCTAGCTGGCGCCTCTCACCCCGCCAACCCGACTTCGAGGATTTCGTTCAGGGAGTGATGTCGAGTTGGCGATCCACCGGGGGTGAGCCGGACATTGGGCTCGACCTTATCGCGTGGTTGCCTGAGAACGGGTTTCGCGTCGAGGAGGTGCGTCCGGTGGTGGACGTGGTCGCTCCGAACAATTTCGTCTGGCAGTGGCCGGCTACCTTTGTGGAGGTCGGCATTTCACGTCTCACGACTCTCGGGTATTTCTCTCCCGAGCGGGCCAATCGGATCAAGGAGCTGTTCCGGGGAGCGGCGGCGTCTCCACATACCCGCATGGTGACGCCAGGCGTCGTAGAGATCATCGCGCGAAAACTGTAGCCGTTCCACCCCCTCGTTTCACGACAGGCATCGTGCGAGCTTTGTGCGAATGATCTCGCGAGCCTTTTGGGGCATCTCTTTGTTATTAGTGTTGCTGACACCACCCCTTTCGCGCGCCGCCTCACAAGTAATTCCATTCAAACCCCCGGCTGTTGCGGGCGAGCCTGGATCCGAACTGACCGTCTACCTGCTCACTTTTGGTCAGGGCGATGAGGTATGGGAGCTCTTCGGACACAACGCGATCTGGATCAAGGATCGCTCGAAGGGCACCGACATCACCTACAACTGGGGAATGTTCGACTTCAGGCAGCCGAACTTCATCGGGCGTTTTCTGACCGGCAACACCAGCTACTGGATGGAAGGCATCGACCTCGAGTCGATGCTGCATTCCTATACGCAACGCAATCGCTCCATCCTGGCGCAGGAGCTGAACCTGACACCCGAGCAGCGGCTTCAGCTGAAGCAGTCGCTCGAGGTGAACGCGCTTCCACAAAACAAGTTCTATCGCTACGACTACTACCGCGACAACTGCTCGACACGCCTGCGGGACATGCTCGACCGCGCTCTCGGCGGGCAGCTGCAGACGGCGACCACGACCCGCGTCACCGACCAAGCGTACCGTACCCACACCCAGCGTCTGACTCAGGGGAACATACCCGTCTACACCGGCGTGACCCTCGCGCTCGGGCATCCCGCTGACGAGCCGATCTCCGTGTGGGACGAGATGTTCCTGCCGGTGCGGATGGCCAATCACGTCCGCACCGTGAGAGTGGCAGACACCGTTGGGGCCAAGGTTCCTCTCGTGCGCTCCGAGATGGCGTTGTTCACCGCTGGACGTGCGCCGGAGGAGTCCGCGCCTCCGCGCTATCTGCCGTGGTACGTCGCGTTAGGGCTGGTGCTGGCCGGCGCGCTGATCGCGTTGGTGAGACGCGCGGAACACGGAGGCCGCATCGCGCTGTTCGCGGCGACCGCGATCTCCACGCTCTGGAGTCTGGTGGCGGGCCTCGCCGGCCTGGCGCTGGTCGCCGCCTGGCTCTTCACGCAGCACCACTTCATGAGCCGCAACGAGAATCTCCTGCACTTCAATCCATTGTCTATCGCGCTGGTGGTGCTGATCCCTCTCGCGATCCATGGATTGCGCGGAGTCGAAAAGGCGCGAAAGCTGGGCGCGATTATCGCCGGCATCTCTTTGTTCGGATTCATCGCGCAGGGGATCCCGTTCTTCGATCAGTCGAACGGTGAGATCATCGCGCTCGCGCTGCCGCTCAATCTGGCGGTGGTGTGGACGGTGTACCGCCTCACTTACTACAGGCGGACTTCCTTGCCCTCTTCCGCCGCCTTGTAGATCGCTTCCAGGAGCTTCATCACCACCAGCTGATCCTCGGGCGGGTCGTACGGCGTTTCTTCGTTGACCACCGCGACGAAATGCGCCAGCTCGGCCCGGTACGACTGGAGAAATACGCTCTCCCGCGCGGCGGCGCCGCTGGGTGAGACATCGGTCGGCTTGCCGTTCAGCATTTTAACCACGCGGAGAGGCGCGAGGCGCGCGCTCCCGCGCGCCGACAGCACCTCGAACCACCAACGCTCTTCCTGACCGACGTACGCCCAGGAAACATCGAAGCTGAGGCTGATGCCTCCGGCGCATTCCACGTGGACCATCATCGCGTCCTCCACGGTGCCCGCTCCGCGACCGCGATCCATGTGAGCCGTCACGCGCACCGGCTCGGCGAAATCGGCCAGCCAGAGCGCGAGATCCACCAGCGGGAATCCGTGCTCGAAGAACGCGCCGCCGCCGGCTTCCGGGCGACGGAAGCGCCAACCCGTGCGGCTGGTGGCGAATTGATATTCGCCCGCGCGCACGCCGATCAGCCGCCCCAGCTCTCCGCCCTGGATGAATCGATTGAGCTGCTGGACGTCGCTACGGAACCGATGATTGTTCCCCACTACCACCTTGCGTCCCGATTGTTTCGCGGCGGCGAGAATGCGCTCCACGCCGCGCGAAGTGAGCGACAGTGGCCTCTCACACAGCACATCCACTTTGGATTTGAGGGCGCGGAGCACGTGTGGCTCGTGCAGGTGATTGGGCGTAGCGATGACGACGGCGTCGACCTGATCGAGCTCGAGCAGGTCCTCGAAATCCGTGAATACATCGGGAATGCCCAACCGCTCGGCGATGGCGCTGGCCTTAGGGCCATCGTTGTCGCACAACGCCACCAGCTTCGCACCCTTGATCTTTGACAGCACAGGAAGATGCGCCAGCTGCGCGATCGCTCCGGCACCGACGAGGCCGAGCCGGCAATCGGATTTTGTCACGCCCTGGCCCTCCAGCTAACCGGCAATTCGCCCCACCATCGCGCCCTGATAATACGTCTCCAGAATGGTGCGGAAATCCTGGCCTGCTCGCGCGCGACCGATCGCCCCCCACTGACACATCCCGATTCCGTGTCCGTAGCCTCGACCGGTCACCGTGAGACTCGTCACCTCTCCGCCGTTGGTAGTGGTGACGTGCCTGAAGTACGTGCTGTTGAGAATCGAGCCCTGCGGGTTCCGGAGCACCAATCGAATGTCGTTCTTGCGCAGCGTGTATGTCCCGCTTTCGGTCGCCACCCTGAGCGCGGCGACGCGGTCGGACGCCGTCCGGCCTTCCTCGCTCAGCCCTGTGATGCGGCCGACTCCGGTCTTTGGCGCGTTGGTGTAGTTCGCGAGATACTTGTCCATGACAGCGCGAAGAGCGGGACCATCCCACGTCTGCGTCCAGCTGAAGCGCGGAGAAGGATCGCAGTAGAATCTGTCGGTGCCTGGAATTCTGTCGCTCACCGGCCTGAGATACGGCTCGTCCGGTCTGTCGTTCCAGACTTCGGTAGCGCCCGCCGTGCTGCCGCCGCAGGTCGAAGAGTAGTAGGCGTTGACCGGCCGGCCCGCGTAGGCGATCACGAAGTCAGGAGTGGTGGTAAGGGCCGAGTCCGTCTGCGCACGCTCGGCGTCGACTCCGCCGTACACCTGGTCCTGCACCGTCGCGTACATGTCGAACGGGCGGCTGCTCCCGAGGCGGGTGTAGGAGTACGTGCGCGCGGCAATCGCCTGCACCTGCACGGCGGCGAATTCGGCCGCCGTCCTCACACCGATCTCGAGGGGAACCACTCCGCGCAGGTAGGAGTCCATGGAAAGGACATTCACGACCAGAAGCCCCGAGTCTGCTCTTGTGATGACGAGATCGCCACGGTAGCGCTTGCCGTTCCATTTCAGCAATGATCCGGCGCCCGAGGGGCGAACGAGAACCGGGCCATCTACCGGCCGGCTCGTTGTGCCGTTGACGATGGAGAAACCGGGTCCGCAGCTGTCGCCCGCCGGAGGGGAACAGTTCTCCTTGAGACGAACTTGCCATTCCTCATTGCCCGCGGCCCGCGTTATTCGCGTGCGCCCGTTCCTGTCGGATATTTCCCAGCCGCCGGTGGCGCTGATTCTGCCTTCGGCAGCGGCCGTCGCCAGCGCGATTCGAACGAGCTGGTCGGCGCCTCGCTTGTATTTTCCGGGTGTCGTGACGGGAGCGTCCGTTCCACCCCCGCCCCGAGGCGGGCTGAGAGAGACGCAGGCGCCGATCGACGCGAGCACCACTAACGAGACGGCCTTACGCAATCGCTTGCTCCATTGCCGCCTTCAGCCGCCCGAGCGCGGTGGCGACATCCTTATCGCCGTGCGCCGCCGACATGAAAGCCGCTTCGAAAGGTGATGGTGCCAGATATACTCCGCGCTCGAGCGCTGCGTGAAAGAATCGCCGGAACAGTGCCACGTCCGATCTCTTCGCATCCGCGAAATTCCGGACCGGACCCGCCGTAAAGAAAAAGCCCCACATCGAGCCCGCACTCGCCGCGGTGAACGGAACTCCGAGGTCGTCCGCTATCCTTCGCAATCCTTCGACCATCGCGCTGGTGCGCTTCTCGATTCGTTCGTGGAGAGCGGGTGTGAGCGCCGACAGCGTGGCCAGGCCGGCCGCCATGGCGAGGGGATTGCCCGAGAGGGTCCCGGCCTGATAGACGGGTCCCGCTGGGGCTACGAGCCCCATGATGTCGCGTCGTCCGCCATAGGCGGCGACGGGCAGGCCGCCCCCGATCACTTTCCCGAGCGTCGTCAAGTCCGCCGTCACACCGAAGCGCTCCCGCGCTCCGCCGGGCGCGATTCGAAATCCGGTCATTACCTCGTCGAAGATGAGGAGTGCGCCGGATTCGTCGGCAAGCGATCTCAAGTCCGCCAGAAACCCCGGCACAGGGGGAATGAAGCCGGAGTTCCCCATCACCGGCTCGACGATGATCGCGGCCAGCCGGCCGGCATTCGCCGCCGCGAGCTCGCGCGCAGCGTTGAGATCGTTGTATGGCACGGTGAGCGTCAGCGCGGCAAGTGCGCTGGGTACGCCCGGCGAGTCCGGGAGGCCGAGGGTCGCAACGCCGGACCCGGCCCGCACCAGAAACGGGTCGGCGTGACCGTGATAGCAGCCCTCGAACTTGAGGATCGCGTCCCGCCTCGTGAACGCGCGCGCCAGACGCACGGCACTCATCGTGGCCTCGGTTCCACTCGACACGAAGCGCATCATCTCCAGATGAGGCATGCGGTCCCGAATTGCTTCGGCCAGCTCCACCTCCAGGAGCGTCGGCATCCCGAAGCTGGTGCCGGATTGCATCACCCGATCGAGCGCCTCGAGCACGATCGGGGACGCGTGCCCGAGCACGAGCGGGCCCCACGACAGCACGAAGTCGATGTACTCTTTGCCGTCGACGTCCCAGATGCGGGCACCCGCTCCACGAGCGGCTACGATCGGCTCGCCACCCACACCCTTGAACGCGCGCACCGGTGAGTTGACGCCGCCCGGAAAAATCTCGCGCGCGCGCTCCATCACCTCGGCCGATCGCGTCTGCACGATGGGCGCCGCCATCTAGCGCCCGTAACTTCCGATCGTAACGGGGCTCATTGGCAACTCGCGCCGCACGCGGCGGCGCTCCGGGGCACCGGCAGGGAGCGCCACGCGAATCAGCGACGCCCGGAAATCGTAGTCGTCCACCACTTCCTCGACCGCGACCTCGGCGAGCGTTCCCGGCGGCAGCGCCTCGTCCAGGTGTGTCACGCCATCGATGTCGTCAGCTTGCCACGGCAGACGAGCCTGGGATGTGCCGCCTTCCAGGTCGACACGGTCGACCAGAGCCAGCGCCGTTCTGCCGATCCTCGTCTCATACCGCGCCGCCGTGATGCCGCGCTGGAGCTCGGTCAGTCGCTCCAGCCTCTCGCGTTTCACTGTCTCGTGCACGTCGTCGTGCATCTGGGCCGCACGCGTTCCCTCCTGGGGCGAGTACGTGAACGCTCCGACGCGGTCGAACTGCATCTCCTCGAGAAATCCGAGCAGCTCCTCGAACTGCTCGTTGGTCTCGCCGGGAAAGCCGACGATACACGTCGTCCTGAGCGCGAGATCGGGCACCGCATCCCTGAAGCGTTGAACGCGCTCGCGGATCGTGCGCTGGCGCTCGGGGCGGCGCATGCTCGCGAGAACGACGTCAGATCCGTGCTGAATCGGCATGTCGACATAGGGAAGCACGCGCGCCTCGCGCGCCACGACCTCCAGCAGGCGATCGCTGATCCCGGTGGAATACAGATAGAGCATCCGTATCCAGGGCATCGACGTCTCGCTCACGAGTGCTTCGAGCAGCTCCGGCAGCTTGTTGCCGTCCCTCCTGTCGCGCCCGTAGTGGGCGAGATCCTGCGCCACCAGATTGATCTCGCGGGCGCCCTGTAGCTCGAGGAGCTGGGCTTCGCGCACCACTTCGTCGAGAGCGAACGACCTGTGCCTGCCGCGCATGATCGGGATCGCGCAAAAGGCGCAGCCGTGATCACAGCCTTCGCTGATCTTCAGGTACCGCACGTGTGGCAGCTCGCCCGTGTACAGGCGAATTCCCGGATGCAGCGTCTCGGTGAGGTCGCCGATCAATCCCCGCTCGGTGAGCTCGGGAATCAGTCGCTGCATCTCCGACGAGCCGAGGAAAACGTCGACTTCCGGGATGGCGCTCTCGAGCTCGGCCTTGTGGCGCTCGATCATGCATCCTACCGCCACCACTGCCTGACACTGTCCGTCCTTCTTGAAGCGCGCGGCTTCGATCATCGCATCGATGGATTCCTTTTTCGCCGCGTCGATGAAGCCGCAGGTGTTGACGATGATCACTTCGGCTTCGTCCAGGTCCGCGGTGTATACGGCGGAGTAGTCCGACAGCTGCGCCAGATAGCGCTCGGTATCGACCGTGTTCTTGTCGCAGCCAAGCGTTATGACGCCAACCTTCATCGGTAGTTTCCGAACTTGAGCTCGACGCCGAAATCCTTGCCGCGGAGGAGGCTCATGGCCTCCTGGAGATCGTCCTTCGACGGCGATGTTACTCGAACCTGCTCACCCTGGATCGCCGCCTGTACCTTCTTGAGCTTGGCTTCCTTGATGGCGGCGGCCACTTTCTTGGCTGTCTCGCCGTCGAGCGACATCTTGAGCGCTATGTCGCGGCGGACCGTGTCGCCTCCGGCCGGCTCGATCTCGCCCGGATCCAGATTCTTTACCGATACGCCCCGTTTGATGAGCTTGCCCTGAAGAACGTCCCACACCGCCTCGATCTTGTAGTCGTTCTCGGCCGTCAGGGCGATTTTCCCCTCGGCGCGTTTGAGCTCGATGGTGGCGGGTGAGCCCTTGAAGTCGTAGCGCTGGGAGATCTCCTTCTGCGCCTGATTGACGGCGTTATCGACCTCCTGGAGGTCGACGCCAGTAGTTACGTCGAATGATGCCTGTTGTGCCATTCGGGAAATGTAATCCCGTAACCCCA
>JBKKAY010000159.1:0-3265 GCA_046714195.1 Gemmatimonadaceae bacterium | reverse complement strand
GGTCACCGACCACTTTCCGAACCTCCTCCGCCTTGTAGCCAGCGACGATGAGCACCGGACCGATTCCGTGGTCGGCCAATGCTTCGAGCTGATGAAGTATGAGCGGGCGACCGCCAATCTCCACCAGGCACTTCGGCTTTCCCTCGCTCAACACTTGTAAGCGGCTACCAACCCCGGCGGCGAGAATGATTGCGCGCATGTTACACCGCCACCTCGTGGCGCCGGACATACTCCGCCGCGGGTCCCGTGTACTCAATGCGCCCTTCCGACAATTCGATTACCCAGTCCATGCGTTCCACCATTTCAGAGTCGTGTGTTACCCACAGCGTTGTGCGGCCTTCGGTCGCGCGGAAAAGAATGTCGACCATTTCCCGCGCCGCTTCCTCATCCAGCCCAGTGGTCGGCTCGTCGAGAAGCCAGATCGGACCGTCGCGGATGAGCGCCCGCGCGATCGCCAGGCGCTGCCTCTCCCCTCCGGAAAAGAGATCCCCGGAGCGTCGCACGCGCGTGTCGAAACCCTTCGGCAACCGCTCGATGAAGTCGGCAATGCCAACGGCTCTAGCGACGGCATGTATGGCGTCGTCGCTGGCTCCTGGCATCCCGAGCGCGAGATTGTCCCGGACACTCAGACCCGCGAGCACGCTGTCCTGGAACACCACGCTCATCCGCGAGCGCAGAGACCAGAGCTTAAAGCGCCGAAGGTCTTTCCCGTCGTAGAGCACGCTCCCCGAGCTTGGCTCGAGCAGTCGTGGAATGAGGCGCAGGAGCGTAGCCTTTCCCGATCCATTCCCGCCTATGACGGCAGTCCTTGCGCCGGCGGGAACCCGGCAGCTCACGGAATCGAGCACCACTTTGCGGGCGGATCTGTTTTTCCGCGCGGCCCTGACGGTCACCCCATCGAGCGATAGTCCCTCCCGCAGTGGAGCGGCGGCAACTGCCTGTGCGGCGTCCTGGATCGCCGGCTCCGTGTCCATTATCCGTTCCAGCCGCTCAGCGCACGCAGCGGTGCGGCCAAGCCGGCCGGTCTGATAGGCGAAAGCGGTGAATGGGGCGCGCAGCGCGATCGCGTACGAAATGAAGAGCACGAGATCCCCCGGCGTCACGCGGCCGCTCTCGACCGCCGTCGCGCCGATCCACAGCGCAACCGCGATCGTGAGGGCGAGCAGCACCTCGACGCGTAAGACCAGTCCCGAGGCGAGCTTGCGCACGCGCTGCTCGTACTTGAGGCTCTTTTCGTTTTTGCGCTGGAACCGCGCGTGGGTTGCTCCCTCGGACGCCCCGAACGTCTGCAACTCCCTCACGCTGCCGAGATCGTCTGCCATCAACGCGGCCAGCTTTCCTTCCTTGCGGCGCTGCTTCTTGGACGCCACCACGATGCGCCGACCACGTGAGTGCATCGAGGCGAAGGCGAGTAATCCGCCGACCGCAAGCACTCCCCCGAGTAGTGGGTCGATCCAGAACAGAACGGCGAGCGTCGCGACGAAGAGCGCCAGGGTCTGGAACACACGGATCATCAATCCATTGACACCGCGTCTCAAGCGCGATGTGTCGTAGAGGACCCGCGTAACGAGCTCGCCCATGTCGCGCGCTTCGTGAAAGACGAGCGGCTGCCGCATGAGGTTGGAGAACAGGGCGGTACGAAAGCGGTAAAGAATCCGATTGCCGAGGCCATTCACCAGCAATGACTGGGCGTAATCCGCCCAGGCGGCCGCGAGGGCGAGCGCGACGAACAGCAGGCTGAGAAGAAACAATCCCCGAGCGGGCGCTGACGCGACCCACGCATCGACGGCGCCGCGCTGATCCGGTTTGGCGAGAAAGTCGAGGATCCACTTGAGCGGCCAGGGCCGAATGACGTGAATCGCAACGATCGAAACGGAAAGCGCGACTGCGGCGGCGAGACGCTTGCCCTCTCCCGCCGCGTACGGCCTCAGCAGCGCGACAATTCGGCGAATCTCCAGCGTGCGAGCGCCCGTACCGTCCTTGCGCATCAGGCGAGACCGGTAACCTGTAGTCGCTGCTCGAGCCACCGGAGCGCGGCGTCGGTGGCAGTCCCGGGATTGAAAAACAGGTCGCGAGCCATCTCGCGCCTTACGCGGCTTCCGCTGCGCGGGTGCGCCAGCGACCAGGTCACGGCCTTGACCGCATCATCAGGCCAGCGCGCGGTGATTCCACCCTTTCTTCCCCACGTGTCGAGGTCGAGCGCAACGCCTTTGCGCCGCATATTTGCGAGCAGTTGCGGAACGTCGAGAAAAACCATGGGGCGGTCCAGCAGTGAAAACTCGTTCGAAACGGACGAGGCGTCGGATATGAGGAGATCCGCGGCCACCATGTAGGGCACGACATCGAGTCCATTCACGAGCTTCGTGTGACTGTCGAGAAGGGGCCGCAGCCGCCGAGGCCAATCAGTGGTGCGGTCACGCGGATGATCGTGGAGCTTGATCATGACGTCGTACTTTCCCGTCGCTCGCAACCGCTCGATCACAGCTTCGCCGGTGTGCTCAAGAGAGTTATCGGCCTGTCCCGTGGGAGCGTAGAGAATGACCGGCCGTCGCCCGGAAAACCCGATCCGGCGGAGCACCGTCGCCCGGTCGAGCGAGCCATCGACCAGGCGGTCCAGCTTCGGGAACCCAATGTCCACCAGCCGGGGATCGGTTTCGCGGAGCATCCTCTGCTCGGTGAACAGTCGCCGCATGTAAGGGCCAACGAGGAACAGGCGATCATAGACGAGTACATCCCGGCGCACCGCCATATTGCGAAACGATACGCCATGGAAAAGCTGGATTCGCTCCCGATCTTCCTTCGGAAAATACCCCGACACGTGGGCGCAGAAAACCACGTCGAACGACTGATCGTCGATCTCGCTCAGCTCGATGACGCGCGACTTTGGCACGCGAAAAGGCGCATAGAGCTGGGCGGCTGAGAGCGAAGGCGTCCCATCGGGCAGACCTTGCCGCCCGCCGGAGAGCCAGACTTCGACCTTTCGCGATCTGCGGAGCCGGTCGTACAATGGCTTGAAGCAGACGAAGTGAACCGGGGCGTAACCCGCGAAGAGAATCCGCTTCGGTTCCGCCCCGGCCTTGCGAGAGCGTCGTCGCATTCGTTAAAACGAGGCCTGGAGACCTACCGATGCGACGAGATTCTTGTAATCAGCCTCTTCGCCCAGCGCGGAACCGAGTCCCCTGTTGGTGGTTTGCGTGAGGAACTTCGCTCCGGCCGACATCGATACACCCTTTGCCAGTCGGGTCCTGACCGATCCGCGGATCCC
>JBKKAY010000158.1:0-3548 GCA_046714195.1 Gemmatimonadaceae bacterium | reverse complement strand
AATAACTGAGCAGCCGGGAGCGGACGCGCTTGGATTTGCCCACGTACAGTACTTCGCCCTCGCTCGAGAGCATGCGATAGATGCCGGGACGGTCGGCCGCGCCGTCTCGCACGATCGTTCGCATGATCGCGAGCTGGGCGTCCGAGGTCGGCGGCTGTTCCCGGCGTGGCGCGCCGCGGATCATTTCAGACCTGGCACCTGACACAGAGTGTGGTAGCTCGCCCATCGATCGCATGGGTAGAGACGAGCCGCGCGCCGCAACGGTGACAGGGAAGGCCGCCTCGGCCGTAGGCGGCGAGCTTCTCGACGAACGATCCACGGTTGCCCGAGGCATCGCGGTAGTCGCGAAAGCTGGTGCCGCGCGCTTCGATCGCTTCCGTAAGAACGCCGACCATCGACGCATGAAGCAGTCGCGCTTCATCCGCTGACACGGTGTTGCCTGCACGCGACGGGTCGATCTTCGCGCGCCACAGCGCTTCGTTAGCGTAAATGTTTCCGATCCCCGCGATCTTTCGTTGATCCATCAGAACCTTCTTCACGGGCTGAGTGGTCGCCCGAAGAACATCCGAGAGATGCGCGGGTGTAAAAGCATGGTCAAGTGGCTCGACGCCAAGCGCTTCTGAATATTGGTGAAAACGCCGAGAGCTCATCAGCGACACTGTGCCCAGGCGGCGCACGTCGGCGTAATGTAGCGCGCGGCCGTCGTCGAGCTCGAGCCGCAACGTCGAATATCGGAGCGCACCCGGATCGAGTGTTCCGTCCTCGATCAGCAGCGCGCCCGTGAAGCGCGGCTGCACCACGATGCGATCATCGGTGTCGAGATCCGTTACGACGAGCTTGGCGCGCCTCCAGCTGCCGAGAATCTTGGCGCCCTTCAGTCTCGTCCCGAATGCGCGCGGCTTGATCTCACGCAGCACGTCGGACTTCCGAACTTTGACTCCGACGATCGTTCTCCCGCGTATCGCCCGGTCCAGGTCCCGCGCGATCGTCTCGGTTTCAGGAAGCTCGGGCACTGCGCGTGAGCTCCCGCCAGCCGATGTCGTGCCGGAGCCGCTTTCCAGTGAAGGAGATTCGCTCCGCATATGCCAGCGATTGTGCTGCGGCGTCGGAGAGCGTCGGCGCGACTGCCGTGACCGCCACCACGCGCCCGCCGGCAGTCACCAGCTCGCCCGTGGCGGGATCGATGGCCGTCCCGGCATGGAAGACCTCCACGTTCCCCTCAGCGGGAAGGGCGGGCAGGCGAACGACGTCACCAGTCCGCACCTTGTCGGGATAACCGTCAGCGGCGAGAACTGTCGCCACCGACGCGAGCGGCTTCCAGCGCGGCGGGGCGCAGCCGCGGATGGATCCGGCGGCCACGCACGCGAGCAGCTCGAGCAGCGACGAATCGAGGATCGGCATCAGCGCTTGCGTCTCGGGATCGCCGAACCGGCAATTGAACTCCACCACGCGCGGACCGGCGGGGGTGATCATGAGTCCCGCATACAGAAGTCCACAAAAGGGGAAGCCCCGTTCCCTCAGCGCGGCGAGCGTCGGCTCGATGATCTCCGACATGATTCGCTCGAGTAGCTCCGGACTCCCGAGCTGGGCCGGCGCATAGGCGCCCATTCCTCCGGTGTTGGGCCCCAGATCGCCGTCGAGCAGGCGCTTGTGATCCTGGGCCGGGAGAAGGGGCAAAGCCTGCTCGCCGTCGGTGAGAACGAAGAGAGACAGCTCTTCGCCCTCCATGAATTCCTCGATCAGTATCTCGCGGCCGGCGTTGCCGAAGACGCGGTCGCTCAGCATGGAATCGATCGCGCGCTCGGCCTCGGTGGCGCTCTGCGCGACGACGACGCCCTTGCCCGCGGCCAAGCCCGACGCCTTGATCACCACCGGGGCGGTGAAATCAGAGAGCGCTAGCTTCGCTTCTCTCGCGTCGCTGTGGTGAGCGGCCCTGGCGGTCGGGATTCCGTTCCCGACCATCAACTCCTTGGCGAAGCGCTTCGACGTTTCGATTCGCGCCGCCTCCCGCGTCGGGCCGAATATCGGGAGCGCGCGCGACTGAAAGATGTTGACAATTCCCGCCTCGAGCGGTCCCTCTGGGCCCACAAGCGTGAGATCGATTCGTTCTTCCTCAGCAAACGCCGCCAGCTGCTTGATCTGGTCTGCGGCGATCGGAACGCACCTCGCCAGCGAGGCGATCCCCGGGTTTCCCGGCGCTGCTATGATCTCGGTAGCGGGATCGTCGCGGCGGATCTTCCAGGCGAGCGCGTGCTCGCGCCCGCCGCCGCCGACGATCAGAACCTTCATCCGAAGGCGTGCTCGAGGTCGGCGATCAGATCTCCAACGTCCTCGACTCCGCACGAGAGCCGCAGGAGGTCGTCCCTTATTCCGAGCTCATGACGCCTGTCCGCGGGGACAGATGCATGTGTCATCGATGCGGGGTGGCTGATCAGGCTCTCCACTCCGCCGAGAGATTCGGCGAGCGAGAACACGCGCACTCTGCTGAGTATCCTGCTCGCCTTGTCCTTGCTGCCGGTGAGAATGGAGATCATGCCGCCGAACCCTTTCATCTGCCGCTTTGCCAGCTCGTGCTGGGGGTGTGACGCCAAACCGGGGTAAATCACGTTCTCATGGCCAATCTTCTCCGCCAGCCAGGCGGCGATCTTGCGCCCATTCTCGTCGTGCCTGGGCATCCGCAGGTGGAGCGTCTTCGTTCCACGGAGGACGAGCCACGCGTCGAACGGGCCGGGCACCGCGCCGGAAGAGTTGAGGATGAACTGCATCCGCTCCGCCAGCTTGTCGTCCCTGACCACCGCGATTCCACCGATCATGTCGCTGTGGCCGTTCAGGTACTTGGTGGTCGAGTGGTAAACGATGTCGGCGCCGTGGTCGAACGGGCGCTGGAAGAACGGCGAGGCAAACGTATTGTCGACGATGAAGAGCGCCTTCTTGCGCCTGGCGATCTGCCCGACAGCGGAAAGGTCGGTCAGGCGCATCAACGGGTTGGTCGGCGTCTCCATCATTATCGCCACGGTGGAACTGGTGCACGCGTCCTCGACCCGCTGCGGATCGCGGCTGTCGACGTAGGAGAACTTCAGCCCGAAGTTCACCAGGATCTTGTCGAACAGCCTGAACGTGCCGCCGTACATGCTCTCGCCGCAGACGATGTGGTCGCCGGACTTGAACAGCTTCATGATCGAGTCGGTGCAGCCCATGCCGCTCGAGAAGGCGAAGCCGTGGGTGCCGCCTTCGAGCGCGGCGACGTTCCTCTCCAGCGCTTCACGAGTGGGGTTCTTCCCCCGCGCGTACTCGTAGCCTTTGTTCTTGCCGAGCCCTTCCTGGACGTAGGTGGAGGTGGTGTAGATAGGCGTCATGATGGCGCCCGAGAGGAGATCGGGCCGTTGTCCCGCGTGAATGGCGCGGGTGCCGAATTCGGATTTGAGATCTTCGTCGAAGACGCGTGTCATACGTCAGTCACTGGGGAGAAGTGGCGACCGGGCGACCGGGAATGGCAGCCGATTGCCGGAGAAGTTAACCAATAAGCGGTCGCGCATCATGCGTCCGAC
>JBKKAY010000157.1:0-18934 GCA_046714195.1 Gemmatimonadaceae bacterium | reverse complement strand
ACATCGCGGCGCTGGCGCTGGACGGTAATCGCCTCCTCCTCGATCCCAATCAGGATGTGAACGAGACGGCGTCGATCGTGCTCGATGCCAAGCGGGGCGGCGGAAAGAGCGGCGTCATGATCCTGGGTGGAGGGAGCCCCAAGAACTTCATGCTCCAGACGGAGCCCCAGATCCAGGAAGTCCTCGGCATCGACGAGAAGGGTCACGACTTCTTTCTTCAGATCACCGATGCGCGCCCCGACACCGGGGGACTTTCCGGAGCGACACCAGCAGAGGCGGTGAGCTGGGGTAAAATCGATCCCGACCGGCTCCCCGACGCCATCGTCTGCTATCTCGATTCCACGGTGGCTCTTCCGCTTCTCACATCCTATGCGTTCGCGCGGCACAAGCCGCGGCCGCTCAAGCGCCTGTTCGACCGGCGGGAATCGATGATGCAGCGCCTCCGGTCGGAGTACGAAAAATCCGGGTCCGAACCGGCTCCGATCGAGCATACCGACTCCAAGCTCCCGCAGCACCGATAGGCGATTGCCGGGGAGGCAGTCACGCCCTAGCTTGGAAGAGAGGCGCCCGACCGGTCACAGAGGTCGGGCGCTCGCTTTTGTGTGATTCGCGACGTTCCCAAAGCCAGGCTCGGGCAAGCATGATAGAAGAACTCAAGAAAAAGCTGGGCGGGGAAGCTGAGCGGCTCCAGCACGAGCTGAGCGTCACGCTCCCTCAGGAGATCCGGCGCGCCGTGGAGATGGGTGACCTCCGCGAGAACAGCGAGTACAAGGCAGCGCTCGAGCGCCAGCAGTTCGTGCAGGCACGGCTCGGACAGCTGCGCCAGCGCCTGAGCAAGCTTTCCCAGATCGATATCACCCAGATCCCCGCCGACAAAGTGGGGCTCGGCTCCCAGGTGATGGTGGAGGATGAGACCACCGGCGAGCGCGAGAGCTACAGCCTGGTGTTCGGCGACTCGGTGGAATTCGAGGAAGGCCATGTGAGCATGTCGTCCCCGATTGGCAAGACACTAGTGGGACGCAGCGTCGGGGAGTCGGTGGTGCTCAGGCTTCCCGCTATCACCCGCAAGCTCAAAATCGTAGAGCTTAAAACCATACACGACGCGGCATAGTCCACCGCATCGTCTACTCCTCCTGCCGCGAGTTTGTAGTCGTCCGCCGCGCGGGGCTGAACGCATGCTTGACCCTATCACCGAGCCCTTCTAACCTTGATCTAGTGACCGCCACTCTGAGGGCGGCGGCTCGGGTTTTCAGACACGGGGGTGCGCTATGCGTCTCACTGGTGCGTTGGCGGGATTCGCGGTTCTTGTCGTGCTTGGATGCGGAGGCGGCTCAACAGATCCCGCTCCACGCCCCAGCGGAAATACTCCCCCACCCCCGGGTGGAATCACGGTATTCAATGACAGGTTCTCGCCGCCTTCAACGGTCATCCAGCCGGGAGGTTCGGTGCAGTGGGGCTGGAATACGTGCACCGGTTCCGGCGGATACGGCGGTGGTGAGACGTGCGTCGCGCACAACGTGACATTCGACGACGGCCCCGCTTCGCCCACTCAAGAGGTTGGCAGCTTCAGCCGGACTTTCGCCACCGCCGCGACCTACAACTATCGCTGCACGGTCCACCCGACGTTCATGACGGGGACGGTCAGGGTCGAGTGATTCGGTAGTTCAGCGGTCGCCGGCTATCGAGAACATGCGCTCGACTTCGTGTCCGTAGTCACGAAGCCGGGCGCTTTTTTCTTCTGTGCCCCAACCCAGCACGGGGCCGACGACGTCGGCGGCCGTTGCGGCGACGCCCAGGCCGTGGTCGGGTGTCTCGAAGGCGACGTGAGTGCGACGTATCAGCAAGTCGGAAAGCGTGCGCGCCATCTCCTCTTTCACGCCGTACACCAGATGCGCGCCGGTGTAGTCGAGGCCGGGCGCCAGAGGCTTCCCGAGAGCGGGATTTTCCCGCTGTAGCGCCACGAGGGCGGCGTCGCGCTCCTTTCCGGGGAGCTCCACGGAATCCGTCGCTGAGCGCTGGCGTGTTTTCCCCAGCGTCGTCTGCACGAGGTCGACGATCTCCGCGGCCATCGACCGGTACGTCGTGAGCTTGCCGCCGGTCACGTTGATAATTCCGGAATCGTCGGTGACGATGCTGTGCTCGCGCGAGATCGTTCCGGGACTGGCGGCTCGGCCGCTCGCCAGCGGGCGTATGCCCGCCCACGCGCTCACGACGTCAGTCGCCGTCAGCTCGGCACGCGGGAAATAGCTGTTCGCCGACCGGAGCAGATAGTCGACGTCGGACCGGTGCGCTCTCACCGTTTCCGGTGATTCGCTGGTCCAGGTATCGGTCGTACCGATGATGGCCTGCCGCCCCGCGGGCAGACAGAACATCACCCGCCCATCGACAGGCGATATTAGCGTCAGAGCTTCGCGATTCCCGATTCGCTCCCTCGGTACCGAGATGTGAACGCCCTTGCTGCCGCGCAGCCGGCGCGCGCGCTCGTCGCTGCTGAAGTCGTTCTCCCAGACTCCGGTGGCGTTGACCAGTACGCGCGCCCGCACATCCTCTGTCGCTCCGTTGCGCTCGACTACCGCTCCGGCGGCCCGTTCGCCCTCGTGAAGAATCGAAGACACCCGGGCGTGGTTGAGAACGACGGCGCCGTGATCGCGCGCCGCCAGTGCGTTTGCCAGGGTGAGGCGCGCATCGTCGGTTGCGGCATCGTAGTACACGGCGCCTCCCGTAAGACCCGCGGGGCGGAGCGAAGGCTCGCGCTCGAGAGTGGCCGCCGCATTGAGAGCGAAATGACGCCGCGATCTTCCGGCTGCCATGAGGTGATACACCAGCAGGCCGGCGCTGAGCTTTATCTTGCCGACTCTCGCCCCGCGATACACCGGCCAGGTGAAGGCGAGCGGCGTCACCAGGTGGGGCGCGATGCGAAGCAGGGTGTCGCGCTCTTTGATCGCCTCGTAGACGAGATGAAGCTGTCCGCGCTCCAGATACCGGATGCCGCCGTGCACCAGTCGCGACGACCGGCCGGATGTGCCGCTGGCGAAATCATCCCTCTCGACCAGCGCGACACTGAGCCCCCGCATCGCCGCATCTCGGGCGACGCCGCAGCCGGTGATGCCTCCACCAACTACGAGGACATCGAACACCTCACCGGAGAGTTTCATTTCAGAGTTCGGGGGCACCTGTGGGGGATGCAAGTTGTGAGTGGGTAGTCTTGAGTTGATCAGTTTGACAGTGGTTACCAGTTAGTCGCCGAGACTGAAAACCACTGTCGACTGTCCAGACTGACCAATTGATAACTCAAGACTTGCATCGACCGTCCCGGCCTCGTGCTTTCGCTGCCGAATTCGATCGCAAGAATCGGATATCAGCATCCTCAGTCCTGCCTCATACTGTATCGAATAGCACTATACTCATACCCTGAGCCGGGTTTCCACCGATGACAATGCAATCACTCCAGTCTCTCGACGAATCCAACGCCTGGGAGTCCGTCCTGCACCGGGACGAGAATTCGGACGGGTCGTTCGTTTACGCCGTGGCAACGACGGGAATCTACTGCCGCCCATCGTGCCCGTCGCGGCGCCCGAAGCGAGCCAACGTCCGGTTCTTCTCATCGTCCGAGGCCGCGGAGCGGAGCGGGTTCCGCGCATGTCAAAGGTGCCGGCCGCAAAGCCGGATGAAGCCGGTGAGCGCCGCCGTCGAGCGCGCGAGAGAGTATATCGACCGCAGGCTGTCCGATCACGGGGAAGAGCGCATCACTCTCGCGCTGGTCGCGACCGAGGCGGGATTGAGCCCGCACCACCTTCAGCGCAGATTCAAGGACATTGTCGGCCTCACGCCCGCGCAGTACGCGCGTGCGCGGAGGAGCGAACGACTCAAGGGAGAGCTCAGGCGGGGCGAGACGGTGAGCCGCGCCACTTACGGAGCGGGCTATGGGTCGAGCAGCAGAGTGTACGAGGGCGCGTCCGCCCAGCTCGGCATGACGCCGGCCACGTATCAGCGCGGCGGCGCGGGCATTCACATCGACTACGTCGTCGCCAGGACCTCGCTCGGTCATCTGCTCGTCGCCGCGACGGAGCGAGGAGTCTGCGCCGTGACACTCGGTGACGACACGGCCATTCTCGAATCCGCCCTCGCCGCTGAATACCCGGCCGCCACCCGCGAGTGCGTCACGGCGCCATCGAGCGCGCTGGGCTCGTGGGTCGGAGAAATCGTGGCATGCCTCGATGGAGAGCGTCCGGGCGCGGACATTCCACTCGATCTACAGGCGAGCGCCTTTCAGTGGAAAGTGTGGCGCGAGCTGCAAAAGATTCCGGCCGGCGAAACCCGCTCTTACACTCAGGTCGCTGCTGCTATCGGGTCTCCGAAAGCTGCCCGCGCGGTTGCGGGCGCGTGGGCCCGCAACCGCGTAGCGCTCGTCATTCCATGTCACCGCGTCGTGCGACAGGGCGGCGAGCTCGGCGGCTATCGATGGGGACTGGAGCGAAAGCGCCAATTGATCGACAGAGAAAGCGCGGCCCGCAACGCGGGGCAGCGTCCTTGAAGACGGGCGCGTCCTAGAAAGATGTAGCGCGTCCGTCTAAGTTCCCTCTATGGCTACATACGGGAACGGACGACGGGTTGCTATCGTCGCAGGCGTGCGAACGCCGTTCACAAAAGCCGGAACTGCGTTCAAGACCATCTCGGCCATCGACCTCGGCAAGCTGTGCGTCGCCGAGCTGCTGCAGCGGACCAATCTGGATGGCAGGGAAGTCCAGATGCTCGTCTTCGGAACCGTGATTCCGTCGATCGTGGCGCCCAACATCGCCCGCGAGGTCTCGCTCCTTCCGCTGCTGCCCAAAGGCGTCCAGGCGTTCTCCGTGAGCCGTGCCTGCGCTTCCGCGAATCAGGCCATCACCGACGCCGCCGATCAGATAGCACTTGGGCAGATCGACGTGGCCATCGCCGGCGGCTCGGAATCGCTGTCCAACATTCCGATCATGCATTCGCAGGGATTCGCCGAGGCGCTGGTGATCGCGTCCAAAGCCAGGACTCTCGCCGGAAAGTTGAAGGCGCTCTCCCGCATCAGGCCGAAGGATCTCGTTCCCATCACGCCGGCGATCGCCGAGCCTTCGACCGGTGAGACGATGGGACAATCGGCGGAGAAGATGGCGAAGCTGAATGCCATCTCCAGGGAAGAGCAGGATCACTTCGCGCTGCGCTCTCACCGCCTGGCGGCAGCCGGCACCGCCGACGGGCGTCTCACCGCCGAGATAATGCCCGTCTACGTTCCGCCGCGGTTCGAGAGTGTGCTGACTTCCGACAACGGCATCCGCGAAGACACCAGCTACGAGCAGCTCTCGGCCCTCAAGCCGGTGTTCGACCGGAAGTACGGCTCGGTGACCGCCGGCAACTCCTCGCCGCTCACCGACGGCGGAGCATGCGTGCTCCTGATGAACGAGGAAAAAGCAAAATCGCTGGGATACCCGCCCCTTGGCTTCATTCGATCCTACGCTTACGCCGCGCTCGATCCCGGCGAGCAGCTGCTCCAGGCGCCGGTGCTGGCGGCGCCGGTAGCGCTCAAGCGCGCGGGGCTCACGCTCGCGGATATCGATCTGATCGAGATGCACGAGGCGTTCGCGGCGCAGCTGCTGTCGAATCTCAAAGGATTCGAATCGAAGGAGTGGGCGGCGCGGGCGGGATTCAGTCAGCCGGTAGGCGAAGTCGATAGGGCCAAGCTCAACGTCATGGGGGGATCGATAGCGATCGGCCATCCGTTCGGCGCGACCGGAGCACGCATTACCACCACGCTGCTTCACGAGCTCCGGCGACGCGGCGGCAAATTCGGCCTGATGACGGTGTGCGCGGCGGGCGGGATGGGCTTTGCGATGGTAGTGGAGCGAACCTGATGTCGAGCGCGTCGGAAGCCGCCATCGGCGGCCTGGTTGGAACGCGGTGGAAGCCCGCCCTCTCTGTGGAGGTCGTCGACGGAGTCGCCGTCATCACGATGGACCTGCCTGACGAGCCGGTGAACAAGCTCAGTCGAGCCGTGAAGGATGAATTCGTGGCGCTGGTCTCGAGGCTCGAGCAGGACACCAACGTCTACGCCGCCGTGCTGATCAGCGGCAAGCCGGACATCTGGATCGCCGGCGCCGACATCGAGGAATTTCTCGAGCTGCGGACGAGCACCGATGCCGAGAGACTGAGCAGAGATGGCCAGATGCTGCTCGACTCGATCGAGCGCCTTCGCATCCCGCTCGTTGCCGCGATCCACGGCGCCTGTCTTGGGGGCGGGCTGGAGACGGCGCTCGCCTGCCGCTATCGAATAGCCACCGATCACCCGAAGACGGTGATGGGATTGCCCGAGGTTCAGCTTGGTCTGATCCCGGGCGCCGGAGGAACACAGCGCCTGCCGCGCAAGATCGGACTCACCGCCGCTCTCGACATGATCCTCACGGGGAAAAATGTCCGTGGCTGGAAAGCCCTCAAGCTCGGGCTCATCGACGAGCTCGTGCATCCGTCCATTTTGCGGTCCGTCGCGATCCAGCGCGCGCGCGAAGTGGCGGAAGGCCGCCGCAAGAGCGAGGGCTTCAAGGGAGGCATGAAGGGCCTCCTCATGGACGGCAATCCCGCGGGACGTGCGCTGGTGTTGCGGAAGGCGCGCGAGCAGACACTGGAAAAATCCCGCGGTCACTATCCAGCGCTGCTGGCGGCGATCGACGTGATAGCCGCGGGCTATGCAAAGGGCGTATCGCACGGCTACCGCGAGGAGTCGCGGCGCTTTGGCGAGATGGCGATGACAGATGTGTCACGGCAGCTGATCTTCCTGTTCTTCGCAACCACCGCCCTCAAGAAGGACCCCGGCGTCGACCCGGCTGACTATCCCGAGCTCCCCGTGTCGGCATTCGAGCCGCTTCCGGTGGAAAAGATCGCGATCCTGGGAGCCGGGTTCATGGGTGCCGGGATCGCCTCCGTGGCGGTGCAGCATGGGACGCTGGTGCGCCTCAAGGATGCCGATCATGGTCGCGTCGCGAAGGGGTACGCCGCCGTGCGTGAGATCCTGCGTGAATCTGTCAAGAAAAAACGGATCACGTCCACTCAGTACAGCGACTACATGGCTCTGCTCGGCGGCACCGTCGACTACTCCGGATTCGGAAACGTCGATCTGGTGATCGAAGCGGTGTTCGAGGATCTCGCCATCAAGCACCAGGTGCTGCGCGAAGCGGAAGCGTCCGTGCACCCGTCCGCCATCTTTGCCTCCAACACCAGCACCATTCCGATCGCGCAGATCGCGCAGGCGTCGAACAGACCGGAGCGCGTCATCGGCATGCACTTCTTCTCGCCGGTGCACAAGATGCCGCTGCTCGAGGTGATCACCGCTCCGGAGACCCACCCCCAGGTGACTGCAACCGTCGTCGGTTACGGGAAGAAGCTGGGGAAGACCGTAATTGTGGTGAACGATGGCCCGGGATTCTACGCCAACAGAATTCTTTCGCCTTACATCAACGAAGCGGGACTGCTGCTCGACCAGGGCGTCGCCGTCGACATCATCGACAAGGCGCTGGTCGATTTCGGATTTCCGGTCGGACCGATCACGCTGATCGATGAGGTGGGACTCGATGTGGCCGTGAAAGCGGGGAAGATCATGGCCGGGGCATTCCCCGATCGCATGGACGCGGCGAAATCCATTCAGGCGGTGGTCGCCGCCGGCCGTTATGGACGCAAATCCAAGAAGGGATTCTACAGCTACGACAACGACGGAAAGAAAGGCGACGTCGATCCCGGAGTCTACAGCGTGTTCCTGAAGCCGGGACATATCCCGGTGGTGCAGTCGATCGCCAGCTCGTCGCCGGACATCCCGTCACGGCCGGAGATGCCGGCGGTTCAGATCCAGCAGCGCACGGTGCTCGCCATGCTCAACGAAGCGGCGCGCTGTCTAAGCGAAGGAATCATTCGATCGGCGCGCGACGGAGATGTCGGCGCCGTTTTCGGAATCGGGTTTCCGCCGTTCAGAGGCGGCCCGTTCCGATACATGGACTCACTCGGCGTGAACATCGTGGTTCAGCGCCTCGAGGATCTGAATGCCCGCTTCCCGGGCCGCTTCGAGCCAGCGGAGATCCTGCTCGATATGGCACGGCGCCGACAGGTGTTCTATGCGGACGAGCGCGGGTGAGGCGCTCGTTCCTCGATTGTCGATTGTCGCTTGTCGCCATCCTGACGGCCTCGGCCGCTCTCGGGTGTACCACCGGCGCGGGGCGGGGTAGCGCCCCTTCCGCGCCTCCCAAAACACGTCCCGAGCAGACCTCGTATCGCCAGACATCGAGCTACGCTGATGTGCGCAGCTTTCTGGATTCTCTCGAGGCCGTTCGGCTTCCATTGGTGTTCGGAACGATCGGGAAAACGACCGAGGGCCGTGAGATTCCATACGTCATCGCGTCGAGGCCCGCGATGGCGAGTCCCGCTGAGGCCAAAAGGCTCGGGCGGCCGGTCGTTTACATTCAGGGCAACATCCACGGCGGCGAGGTAGAGGGTAAAGACGCGCTGCTCGCGCTGGTGCGTGACCTCGCGCTTTCGCCAGCTCCCAACGCGCTCGACTCCGTGGTCCTCATCGCAGTTCCGATCTACAACGCCGATGGTAACGAGCGGTTTGCGCCGCAGTCCCGCAACAGAACCGATCAGAACGGCCCCGATCTCGTCGGCGCGCGCGCGAACGCGCAGAACCTCGATCTCAATCGCGACTACATCAAGGCCGAAGCGCCCGAGACGCGTGCGTCGCTCGCCATGTTCAACGCCTGGGATCCCGATGTGTTCGTCGATCTGCACACCACCAACGGGAGCTACCACGGCTACGCCCTGACGTATTCTCCGTCGCTGGCGCCTGCCGCCGTGTTCGGCGGCCTGTACGCGCGCGACTCGCTGCTCCCGGTGCTGCGCGAGCGGATGCGCACGCGCCACCGGTTCGAGGTCTTCGACTACGGAAACTTTCTCAGCGACGAGCGCGCCGTTCCCGAATCGACCGCCAGAGAAGGTTGGGCTACCTACGATTCCCGGCCGAGGTTCGGAACGAATTACTACGGGCTGCGTGGCAGAATCGCGATTCTGAGCGAGGCGTACTCGCACGATCCGCTGGAGCGGCGCATCGCGTCGACATCGGCCTTCGTGAGAGAGATCCTGTCGCTGGTGGCGGAGAGGGCCGCGTCCATCCGATCACTCTCGGCACGCGCGACAGAGCAGCCAATGGCGTGGGGACGCTCGGCGGATTCGCTTCAGCTTGTAGCGGTGCGGTCGGAGCTGGTGGCCACGCCGGTGGTCCTCGACGTGATCAAGGAGGAGCTGGAGAAAACCGGCGATTCCTCCGTCACCGAGCCGGGCGTGCCGCGTGGAACCCGGCGTAGCGGCCGCTTCACCGCCGTCTCGATGCCCGTGTTCGACCGATTCACATCGACTCTGGACCGCATTCCGCCCGCGGCCTATGTGATGGGCCCGCGTGACACTGCCGTCGTGACGCTGCTGCGCCGGCACGGGATCATCGTCGATCGATCCGACTCCGCATGGAGCGCCCGAGGCGAGGCGTTCACCGTAGACTCGATCATCACCTCCGCGCGGCCGTTCCAGGGGCACCGCGAGACCCGCCTTCGCGGAACGTGGGAGCGCGCAACGCAGCAGTTCCCGGCTGGCTCATTCATCGTGTCGACGGCGCAGCCGCTGGGCGCCCTGGTCGTGTACCTTCTCGAGGCGGAGAGCGAAGATGGGCTCGCCACCTGGAATTTCTTCGATGCGGGCCTGAAAAAGGGCGAGAAGTTTCCGGTGCGGAGGGTCCTCGACATCTCCCGTCGCGGCCGGTTCAGGCTGCAACGTTCCTCGACGACGTCAAACCCACTTCCCTCACGACAGGAATGATTCGCAGCGCGCTGCTGTATCTCTCGAACCAGAATCAGTTTTACCGGTTCATCCGCAACAACCGCCTGGCGAAAGGCTTCGCCAACAGGTTCGTCGCCGGTGAGACCATGGACACGGCGCTCGACGCGGTGGCGAAGCTGAACGCCCGCGGCATCAGCGCCTCGCTCGACCTCCTGGGAGAGAGCGTCCACAACGAGAGCGAAGCGCGCGCCGCCGGTCGCGAGTACATCACGATGCTGGACCGGATTTACGAGCGGAAAGCGGACGCCAACGTTTCCGTGAAGCTCACCGCCATGGGACTCGACGTGTCGGAGGAGCTCTGCGTGGCGGTGATGCAGGACATCCTTCAGCGCGCGCGCGAGTACCGGACCTTCGTGCGGATAGACATGGAATCGAGCGCCTACACTCAGCGCACGCTGGACCTGTTCGAAAGACGGTTCTATCCCAACTATCGGGAGAACGTCGGGATCGTTCTCCAGAGCTACCTGTACCGCACCTGCGCCGACGTCGAGCGCGCCAATCTGATCAAGGCCCGGGTTCGACTCTGCAAGGGCGCGTACAAGGAGCCGGAGACAGTAGCGTTCCCGGACAAGAAGGACGTCGATGCCAACTACATCAAATGCATGCACGCGCTGATGGAGCACGGCAACTATCCCGGCCTCGCCACCCACGACGAAGCGATCATCGAGGATGCCAAGCGGTTCGCGAAAACACATCAGATCGCTTCGAGCCGGTTCGAGTTCCAGATGCTCTACGGGGTGAGACGCGACCTTCAGGACCGGCTGGTGCGCGAAGGCTATCGGATGCGCGTTTACGTTCCGTTCGGAACGCAGTGGTACCCGTACCTGATGCGCAGACTGGCCGAGCGTCCCGCCAACGTTGCTTTCCTCACCGGCAATGTGCTGAAGGAAATGCTCGCGCGGCGCCGTTAGCATGGGGCAGTTCCTTCCCGCCGATCATTCCAAGGGAGACGCCAACACCATCGGCGGCTACATGGCTGTGCACAACCGCCCCGCCGCGTTCGAGGGGAGCGACCACGCATCATACAGCGTGGAGATCGTCGCCGATGTCGGCGACGACGGGAAGCATCCGTTCGGGGCATACCTGCTGTTCGTGCGCTGGCGGGAAAACGACCCCGTTGCCACCGGACATCTGGAAACGGACTTCCTCGGTTTTGGCCAGACGGAAGAAGAAGCCCGCGCCGTCGTCGGCCGGCTCCCTCTGAACGAAGTCAAAGCGCGACTCGACGAGCTGATCAAGGGGAGGCAGGCGGGCCTGCGCCCGTGGTGGGAAGCGATGCGCGAAGAGGGAAACGCTTGACCCAACAGCAGGGCGTCGTGCTCAAGGGAACGGGTGGCATCTGGCACGTTCGCACTCAATCAGGCGACACCTACGAAGCATCACTACGTGGCCGGCTCAAGAAATACGACGACAGCCGGAAGCTGGCGGTCGGCGACGATGTTATCCTGGAGCACGACGAGACCGGCACCCACTGGGCAATCGCCGAGATACTTCCACGCCGGTCGAAGCTCGCCCGTCGCGAGCCGGGGGGAGGCCAGGGCGAGCGCATCGTCGCCGCCAACGTCGATCAGGTCGCCATCGTCTTTTCGGCCGCGAAGCCGGAGCCCCACCGCCGCATGCTCGACCGGTTCCTCGTGATCGCCGAAGGCAACTCACTCGAGTCGCGGATAATCATCAACAAGATCGAACTGGCGGACCGGGAAGCGACAGAACGGATCTTCTCCGACTACTCGGCCGCCGGGTACCCGGTTCACTACACCAGCGTGAAACAGAATATCGGGCTTCAGGAGCTTCACGACGAGCTCGCCGGAAAGACATCGGTGCTCACCGGCCCGTCAGGAGTCGGCAAGTCGTCGCTGATGAACGCGATGTATCCCGGTCTCGATCTGCGGGTGGGAGAGGTAAGCGAATCGGTGAACAAGGGTCGTCATACGACAGTCGGCGCGCTGCTTCATCCACTTCCGGATGCGGGGTACGTCGTCGATACTGCCGGACTCCGCGAGGTCGGAATGTGGGGACTGTCGTCGGAGCGTTTGGACGCGTGCTTCAGGGAATTCCGTCCCGAGCTGCCGGGATGCAAGTTCGGCGACTGTACCCATCGGGTCGAGCCGGGCTGCGCCGTTCGCGCCGCGGTGGCAGCAGGTGGAATCAGCGCCGAGCGGTACGACAGCTACATCAAGCTGAGAGAGGAGATCGAGGATTCGGAGCGGAAGTGGGCTCCATACTCGGCGGCGTCGAAGGCGCAGAAGCGGCGCTGAGGCGCCGTTGCTAGCGGAGGTCGATCGTCCAATCCACCTGGATGTCGGGAGCAAGCGAGTCCCTGACCGAGCAGTACTTGGTGACTGCCAGCTCCACTGCCCGCTCCGCGTGTATACGCTCTACTCCCTCGCCGGTGATCCCGAAATTGAGCGTGATGTGGCGGAAACGGCGCGGGGTGGAGTCTACCCGTTCACCCACCACATCTACCTGAAGCGCCGTTACCGGCGTGCGTCGTTTTTCCAGGATGGCCACCACATCAACCGACACGCACGAGGCAAGCGCGCTGAGCAGAGCGTCCGGCGGACTCTGTGCAACCTTGCCATCGCCGTCGAGCCGCGCGACCGGGCCGCCCTCCCGTCCAGTGTCGAACACCTGGCCACCGGCCCACTTCACCTGCACGCGCGATGGAGGCTTGGTACCCGTTGGAGGCGCGGTCACTTCTCCCCGCCCGTCTCGATGGGAGCGCGGACGGCGTTACCCCACTCCGTCCAGCTGCCATCATAGTTCCTGACGCGATCGTAGCCGAGCAGGTAAGTGAGGACGAACCAGGTGTGCGATGACCGCTCCCCGATGCGGCAGTAGGCGATGATGTCGTCGCTTTTCTTGAGCCCCTTTTCCTTCTCGTAGATGGCGCGCAGGGATTCCGCATCCTTGAAGCTGCCGTCGGGATTGGCCGCGCGCGCCCACGGCACGCTCCGCGCGCCCTTGATGTGCCCGCCGCGCAGCGTCCCTTCCTGCGGATAGTCGGGCATGTGCATCCGCTGGCCGGTGAATTCCTCGGGAGACCGTACATCGATGAGCGGCTTACCGCCGTCGGAATGCTTTCGTGCCTCCGCGAAGAACGCGCGAATGCGGTCGTCCGAGCGATTGGGCGCCTTGTATGAAGTGGATGCGAATCGCGGCACGTCCGTGACAAACGGCCGTCCTTCCTGCTCCCACTTGATCCTTCCGCCGTCGAGCAGCTTCGCGTTGGTGAAGCCGAAAAGCTGAAAGACCCAAAACGCGTACGCGGCCCACCAGTTGTTTTTGTCGCCGTAGAACACCACGGTGGTGCTCTCGTCGATTCCCTTGGACTTGAGCAGCTTCTCGAACTGCTCCGCGGAGACGTAGTCGCGCTGCACCGGGTCGTTCAAGTCCAGGTGCCAGTCGACTTTCTGCGCGCCGGGGATGTGACCGGTCTCGTAGAGCAGAACGTCCTCGTCGCTTTCAATGACGCGGATCTTCGGATCATCGAGACGTTGAGCGAGCCACTCCGTGCTGACGAGCACTTCGGGTCGCACATACCCTTTTGCGGCGATGGACGGATCGGGCGCGGACGCGTCGCGCCTGGCGGTCACCGGCATGTGGGAGATCTCCGTTGAAGAGGCATGCTCTAGAATAATCGATCAGGAATGAGGGTGTATCTTTTCGGGATGGCAGCCCCGTTTCCACCTCAGATGGAGCCGTATTCCCGCCACGTTATCGTCTGCACGGGAAGCTTCTGCTCGCCCGATCGGAAGGGGCGCCCGCTCTATTCGCTGCTCGCCCAGCTGCTGCAGGAGCAGGACCTGCTGTTCGGCCCCTCTCGCGTGAAACGCGGCGAAACGCCTTGTCTTGGCGTCTGCAGCGACGGCCCTATCGTCGTCGTATATCCGGAAGGCATATGGTACGCGCGGGTTACGCCCCAGCTGCTCGAGCGCATCGTCCTCGAGCACCTGAAGGGCGGGAAACCCGTGGAGAGCGCGGTATTTCACCGGTTATAGCCCTTGGCAGGGTTAGTATTCCCGGTCTCTCCTCTTAGCTTTCACGGCATCCGCTCTCAACTCAAATGATATCGCCATTCAATCCTCGCAGGTTCGCTCTTGGGGCCGCGAAAAAACTCATCTTCGAGAACGAGGACCCGGAAGCGGCCCTCGAGCGGATAGCGAGCGCCCAGCCCGGGGCGAACGAATCTGTCAGTGGCGGGGAGGCCACTTCAATGTCACGTGCGCGCACCACGATTCTCAGCAATCTCGACGAGATGTACCGTGAAGCATTCGAGCGAGCCAGAACGGCAGGAGACGAGGCACAGATGGCGACGCTCGACTTCGCGTACCGGAGGGAGCAGCTCTACTTCGAGATCCTTCTCGATGTCCGCGACGCGCTCGAGCGCCGCTAGCTTGACGCCGGGAATAGCTCCATCGCCCCAGCGATGAACAGTTTCTGGGGATGGGTCGGATTCAATGCCGTGGTCCTGGCGCTCCTCGCGTTCGACCTCGGAGTTCTCCATCGAAAATCCGAGAAGGTCACCCTCAAGGAGGCAGCCACGTGGAGCGCCGTCTTCGTCGCGCTCTCGCTGTCGTTCGCCTTCGCGGTCTATCACAACCTGGGACGCCAGGCGGGCCTGGAGTTTCTGACCGGCTACCTGATCGAGTACGCTCTTTCGGTAGACAACATTTTCGTCTTCGTGCTCATCTTCTCCTACTTCAAAGTTCCGGAGAAGTATCAGCACCGCGTCCTGTTCTGGGGGATCATCGGCGCCCTGGTGCTGCGTGGAGTGATGATCTTCGCCGGATCCGCACTGGTCTCCAGGTTCTCCTGGACGCTCTACATCTTCGGCGCTTTCCTGCTCATTACCGGCATCAGGATGGCGATCGAGAAGGACGCCGTCGCCTACGATCCGGAAAAGGATCCGGTGCTCCGCTTCGCCCGCCGGTTCCTGCGGGTCACGAGCGAGTATCACGGCAAGCAGTTTTTCGTGCAGCTGCCCGACGAATCCGGGAAGATGCGCCGGACGGCAACGCCGTTGTTCATCGTGCTCATCATCGTCGAAACGACCGACGTCACGTTCGCCACCGATTCCATTCCGGCGATTTTCGCCGTGACGCGCGACCCGTTCATCATCTACACCTCCAACGTCTGTGCGGTGCTGGGCCTTCGAGCGCTCTACTTTCTGCTCGCCAACGTCATGGACAAGTTCGCCTATCTGAAGCTGGGGCTGTCGCTGGTGCTCATCTTCATAGGAACGAAGATGCTGGTGGAGCATTTCTTTCACATTCCGATCGTGGCTTCACTCGGTGTGGTCGCGGCCATCCTGGTGTCCTCCATCCTCGCTTCACTCAGGTGGCCTCGCGAAAAGGGCACTAATTCGCCTTGAGGGGTTACCCATCGGAGTCGCGATCAGTCTGCCGAGTAAATCGCCGATCCTCCCATATCAACACACGATGATGAAGAGATTCACGTTACGTCTTGCCGGTGCCTCCGCTTTCGCGTTGACCACCGCCGCGGCAGCAGGCGCGCAAACCGCGGGAAAAGACCTGGCCATGGATTTCCGCACCTCGACGGCGGTCGAGGGAATGCCCGACTCCGGGCTCGTTACCGGACACATGGTGAGCGCGGGGAAAAAAGTCCGCATCGACTTGGCGGCCGCCGGCGGGCGTGCGCCGACTCCGCTCCCCACCGATGGGGCCGTCAGCATGATCGTCTCCGACAGCGGCAAGACGATCACCTATCTGGATGCGAAGAACAGCCAGTACATGCGGTTCCGTCCCGCCGAGATGTTCGCCGAGGCTCAGCAGATGGGTGGGATGAAGATGGACTTCACCGGAACCGAGGCTACGGTGACGAGTCTGGGCGCTGGCCCGGCGATACTCGGTCACCCTACCGCGCGATACCGAGTGGTAACGGCGATGACGATGACCATAAGCGGCATGGGACAACAGCAGTCGGTGAAGATCTCCAGCACCACCGATTACCACTTCCCGACCGACATCAAGAGCGCATTCAACCCGTTCGGGAGCATTACGGGCACGGACATGCTCGGTATGTTCGGCGGCAGCAGCAAGGAGCTGGCGACCAAGCTGAAAGCGGCGGAGGACAAGCTCCCGAAGGCCCCTCCGCTTCGGATCTCCACTGCGGCGACAATGATGGCTCCAGGCATGACTACCATCACCAGGAGCAATACCGAAGTCACCTCGGTGCGGTGGGTGAATGCGGATCCCAAGGTTTTCGAGATCCCAGCGGGATACACCGCGGTGCAGATGCCGACCATGGGTGGACCGCCACCGACGCCATAGTTTGGGTGAGGCGAAGAAAAAAAGGCGGCTCAACGAGCCGCTTTTTTTTTACTGCAAACTGAGAACAGCCAAGCTGCCCGCTGCCAGCGGCCAGCTACCCGCCGCCAGCTGGATCAGAACTTCATGATCGATTCGTAGGCCTGCTTGAAGGTCTCCACCTGCGGCAGAATCGCGTCTTCCAGACTCGGCGCGTACCCCACGAACGTGTCAGCAGATCCGATCCGCTTCACCGGCGCGTCCAGCCAGGCGAAGCATTCGTCGGCGATCGCGGCGGCGATCTCGGCGCCGTAGCCCCACGATATCGAATCCTCGTACGCGACGATCACGCGCGAATTCTTTTTCACCGATTCGAACACCGCCTCGCGATCCCACGGGCTGAGCGTGCGGAGATCGATCACCTGAACCGAGATCCCGGTCTCAGCCACGGCGTTTGCCGCGGTCACGGCCCGCTGCACGGTCGCCCCGTAGGTGACCACCGTCACGTCCGTCCCTTCCCGCACGGTCTTCGCCTTACCGAACGGAATCATGAAATTCGGCCCGGGATACGGCGACTTGTTGTAGGTCTGCCGGTACAGGTGCTTGTGCTCGAGGAAGAGAACCGGGTCGTCGCATCGGATGGCCGTGCGCAACAGACCATTCGCATCGAGCGCCGTGGCCGGACACACGACGCGCAGGCCGGGACAATGCGTGAAAATCGACGCGCCGGTCTGCGAGTGATAGATCGCGCCGCGAATGTAGCCACCGTAGGTGGTTCTGACGACGACGGGCGCGGAGAAGTTGTTGTTCGACCGCCAGCGCATCGTTGCCAGCTCGTCGCGCAGCTGCATGTAGGCGGTCCAGATGTAATCGAAGAACTGGACCTCTACCACCGGCTTGAATCCGCGCACCGCGAGCCCGATGGCGCGGCCGACGATATTCGCTTCCGCCAGCGGTGAGTTGTAGACTCGCGCACCGCCGAACTCCTTCTGCAATCCCCAGGTCACCTTGAACACACCGCCCTTGCCTTTGACTTTCCCGAGGTATTCCTCTCGCGAGACATCGGCGACGTCCTGACCGAACACCAGGATCTTCTGGTCGCGCCGCATCTCGTCCTTCATGCAGGCATTGAGGAGATCGACCATCGTCGTCGGCTCGCCGGAGAACTGCGGGTCGTCCTCGGTGTCGAACTGCTCGCTGGTGGGATCGACATCAGGCGAGTAGACGCCGAAGTGAACCGTCTCGGGCCCGGGCTGCGGCTGGGCCAGCGCATCATCCGTGGCCGCGAGAACTATCGCGTCGACTTCGTCCTGGATCTGCTTCAGCTCGTCCTCGGTCGCGTGTCCCTGCGCGACGAGCCACTTCGGAAACTGCAGCACGGGATCCTGAGCGGCGTCTGCGTCGCGCTCGGCGGGCGGCCGGTAGTTCGTCTCGTCGTCCGACAGCGAATGCGAATACGGCCTGATGACTTTGGCGTGGACCAGTGCCGGGCCCTTTCGCGCGCGCGCGTAGTCGACGGCTTTCCGCATGGTATCGTAGCTGGCGAGCAGGTCGCACCCGTCTACCTCCTCGATGAGGAAGTTGGGGAACGAGCGCACGAGCTTTGATATGCTGCCGCCGGCGGTATTCACCTCGACCGGGACCGAGATCGCGTAACCGTTGTCCTCCACCAGATAAACGACAGGCAGCTTGAGATTCGCTGCCGTGTTCAGCGATTCCCAGAACTCGCCCTCACTTGTCGTGCCTTCACCGGTCGTGACGAGTACGACCTCATCGTCCTCGAATCCCTCGGTGATTCCCAGAAGCCGGGCCCGGAGCGTCGCTTCCGCCGAGCCGACACCCTGCAGAAACTGAGTCCCGGTCGGGGAAGAAGCCGAGACGATGTTGTATGCCTTGTGACCCCAGTGGCTGGGCATCTGACGTCCGCCGGACGCAGGATCGATCGCGGCGCCCACAGCTTCATACAGCATCTCCGCCGGCGTCACGCCGAGCTGGAGACAAAGCGCGCGATCCCGATAATAGGTGTAGAACCAGTCGTAGGCCGGCTTTAGGATCATTCCAGCAGCGGTGAGGATCGCTTCGTGACCCGCTCCCGAGATCTGGAAAAAGATCTTGTTCTGACGCTTGAGCTGGACTTCCTTGTCGTCGAGGCGCCGCGACATCAGCATGTTGCGATAGGCCGCGACCAGCTCTTCCGGTTTGAGTCCGGCGCTGGCTCCAGCAGAAGTGCTCGATTTGCGATCGGGAAGGGTTCTGGTCGCCATGCTTCTCCGCGCGGTCGGGTGGTTTCTCCGCTGGAAAATAGCAGGTCGCGCGCCGCTCCGGCCACATGGCGCGGCCATTGTCGCTCATGGCCGACTTCCTGCCGGGTTTTCCCGATCAATCCGGGAGGTCAACTATGAAGGTCCAAAACGTTATATGCCTGATCGCGGTACTGCTCTTCGCCGGCTGCACGCAGCCGGCCCCTACGAACGGCGGCTCGCACGACGGTCCCGGCTTCTCCCTGACCGGTGACCAGAAAGCTGACTGGGCCAGCATCCTCCGGATAGAGGAGCAGGCGAAGGCCATGGTAAAAGCCGACGGCTGCACTTCGGCGGATCAATGCCGATCGGCGCCAGTCGGATCACGTGGTTGCGGCGGCCCCCGATACTATCTGGTCTATTGCGCGCGAACCACGGATTCAGCCGCGCTCTTCCGCAAGCTCGCCGAAGTCGAAGCCGCCGAGCGCGCGTACAATGGCAGGTACCAGGTAGTGTCGACGTGCGAGTTCAGGA
>JBKKAY010000156.1:0-4329 GCA_046714195.1 Gemmatimonadaceae bacterium | reverse complement strand
CGGGATCACGGTGCGGGTCTCGAGCTACGCGGACTTCGACATCGGACCTGATGTATTCGGCGCTTTGATCCAATATCCCGCCACCGACGGAGCGGTGGTCGATTACACGAAGACGTGCGAGCAGATCCACGGCGCTGGCGCTTTGGCCACTGTCGCGGCCGACCTTCTGAGCCTCGTCCTGCTCACACCGCCAGGCGAATGGGGCGCCGATATCGTGGTCGGCAATACCCAGCGCTTCGGCGTTCCACTCGGTTACGGCGGGCCGCACGCCGCCTTTTTCGCGACTAAGGATGAGTTCAAGCGGCAGATTCCCGGGCGCATCATCGGCGTCTCCCGGGACGCGGATGGCAAGCCGGCGCTCAGGATGGCGCTGCAAACGAGAGAGCAGCACATCCGCCGCGAAAAGGCGACGAGCAACGTCTGCACGGCGCAGGTGCTCCTCGCTGTGGTGGCGAGCATGTACGCGGTGTATCACGGGCCGGAAGGTCTGACCCGCATCGCCAGCAGGGTGCACGGCTTCACCGGCGCGCTCGCCGAAGGCCTGCGCCGACTCGGCTTCACTCTCATCCACGAAGACTATTTCGACACGCTTCGCGTGGCGGTCGGTAAAAGAAATCCGGCGCCGATTCTGGAAGAGGCGCGGCGCCGGCGGATCAATCTGCGGCAAATGCCGGACAAGAGCATCGTCGTGGCGCTCGACGAAACCGTGGCGGAATCGGACATATCCGACCTGCTCATTTCGTTCAACGCCGGCAAAGCCCTGGATTTTGGTCTCGACGAAGTGATGACGACCGCGGACTGGCGCTATGACGAGCGCTTCAAGCGCACCACGCCCTTCATGACGCATCCGGTGTTCAACACGCACCACGCGGAGACCGAAATGCTCCGCTACATGAACCGCCTTCAGTCACGCGACCTGTCGCTCGTGCATTCGATGATCCCCCTCGGCTCGTGCACGATGAAGCTCAATGCCACGACCGAAATGATGCCGATAACGTGGCCCGGGTTCGCCAGAATCCATCCGTTCGCCCCGGTTGAGCAGACCCAGGGTTATCAGCAGCTGTTCGCCGAGCTGGAAAGCGCGCTGGCCGAAATCACCGGCTTCGCCGCGGTTTCGCTGCAGCCCAATGCGGGTTCGCAGGGCGAGTATGCGGGGCTTCTGGCGATCGATGCCTATCATGCGTCGAGAAACGAGTCGCATCGCAACATCTGCCTGATTCCACAGTCGGCGCATGGGACCAACCCGGCCAGCGCGGTGATGGCGGGAATGAAGGTCGTGGTGATCAAGACTGACGAGCGCGGCAACATTCAGGTAGACGATCTGCGGAGCAAGGCGGAAGCGCACAAGAACGATCTGGCGGCGCTGATGGTGACCTATCCATCGACCCACGGCGTCTTCGAGGAATCGATCGTCGAGATCTGCGAGATCGTTCACGGGAACGGCGGCCAGGTCTACATGGATGGCGCCAACATGAACGCGATGGTCGGGCTCTGCCGGCCAGGCGACATCGGCGCCGATGTCTGTCATCTGAATCTTCACAAGACCTTTTGCATCCCGCACGGTGGCGGTGGACCGGGGATGGGCCCGATCGGCGTGGCGAAGCATCTGGTTCCGTTTCTTCCGGGGCACCCGGTCATTCCCCAGAAGGACAGGGAAGCGGTCGGCCCCGTCTCAGCGGCGCCGTGGGGAAGCGCGAGCATCCTGCCTATCTCGCACGCCTACATCCGTTTGATGGGCGGCGAAGGACTGGAGTACGCCACCAGGATCGCGATACTCAGCGCCAACTATATCGCCCGAAGGCTGGAGCCCCATTTTCCGGTGCTGTACAAGGGCACGCACGGAACCGTGGCGCACGAGTGCATCATCGACACCCGGGTGGTGAAGCAGTCGAGCGGCATAGAGGTGGAGGACATCGCGAAGCGGTTGATGGACTATGGCTTCCACGCGCCGACGGTGTCTTTCCCGGTGCCGGGCACCCTCATGATCGAGCCGACCGAGAGCGAACCGAAGGAGGAGCTCGATCGCTTCTGCGACGCGCTGATCTCGATTCGCGAGGAGATCAGGGAGATCGAGGCCGGCGAGGCCGACAAAGCCGACAACGTCCTCAAGCACGCTCCGCATCCGCTTGCGCGCGTGACATCCACCGTTTGGAATCACTCGTACAGCAGGGAGCGCGCGGCATTCCCGGCCGCTTGGAGCAGGGAATCGAAATTCTGGCCGGCGGTGGCCCGGGTGGAAAGCGCGTACGGAGACAGGAATCTCGTGTGCTCTTGTCCGCCCACCGATTCCTACGTTGAGGCCGAGGCGGGCGATTAGCCTCCGGAAGGGGTTGGCCCCACCGGGGCCGGGGCTGTTCGCGTTCATTCTCGCGGCTTCACTGGTCGGAACCGCGTGTCAGAGCACCAGGCCCGCAGAGCCGAAGGTGCCACAGCCGGCTCTGCCACAGCCGACTACGCCCCAGCCGTTGCCAGCGCCGACCGCGCCGCAGGAAGTTGTCGCGATTCCGCGCGTCGTCCCCGCGCCCGCTTCGCTCGTTCTTGCCGGTGGCGCTCCCTTCGAGCTGAGAAGAGCGGGCGTCATCTCGGCGGACGCGAACGTAGAAGCGAGAGCGATCGCCGAATCGCTGGCGGAGTTCCTTCGTCCGGCGATCGGCTTTCCGTTCGCCGTCGTCGCACCCGGAGCTGACACCGCGGCGGGAAGCATTCGGCTGCGCATCGCCGCTGATCGGATCGCGCTTGGAGAAGAAGGTTACGAACTGGTTGCCACGAGCAGCGAATTGCGGATAACGGCGTACCGCCCGCCCGGGCTATTTCGCGGGATACAGACGCTGCGTCAGCTGCTGCCAGCGGACGTCGAGTCCGAGATCGGTGTCGCACGGAGTGTCTGGGCAATTCCAGCCCTGACTATTGTAGATCGCCCGCGATTCGCCTGGCGTGGCGCAATGCTCGACGTGGCCCGTCACTTCTTCACGGTCGAAGAAGTGAAACAGTACGTCGACATCCTCGCGCTCTACAAACTGAACGTGCTGCACCTGCACCTGTCCGACGATCAGGGGTGGCGCATCGAGATCAAATCGCACCCGCTGCTCACCAGCATCGGCGCGAGCACCCAAGTGGGCGGCGGAGCGAGCGGGTTCTATACGCAGCAGGATTTTCAGGAGATCGTTCTTTACGCGCAGTCGCGCTACATCACCGTCGTCCCCGAGATCGACATGCCGGGACACACCAACGCCGCGCTGATGGCGTATCCGACGCTGAGCTGCGGCACTCGTCCTCCGGGCCCCTACACCGGAATTCTGGTGGGATTCAGCGCCTTCTGCGTGGAGAACGAAGAGACCTACCGGCTGGTGGAGGACGTCATCCGCGAGGTCGCAGCGATCACGCCCGGACCGTATTTCCACGTTGGCGGTGACGAGGTCGAGGCGCTCACCCACCCGCAGTACGTGCGGTTCATCGAGCGCGCGCAGACGCTGGTTCATAAGTACGGCAAGAGGATGATTGGGTGGGAAGAGATCACCAAGGCCAGGCTGCACCCCACGACTGTCGCGCAGCAGTGGAAGAGCGACTCGGCCACAGCGGCGCTCAAATACGGATCGAAGCTCGTGCTCTCCCCGGCAAAGAAGGTGTACCTCGACATGAAATACACGCCCGCGACCGAGCTCGGCCTGACCTGGGCCGGATTCATAGACGTGCGGGATGCCTATGAGTGGGATCCGGCGACTTATCTGAGCGGTGTAGGCGAGCGCGACATCCTTGGTGTCGAGGCGCCGTTGTGGAGCGAGACTGTGCGGAACATCACTGCCGTCCAGTACATGGCGATGCCGCGGCTCCCAGCGATAGCTGAGGTAGGATGGTCACCACAGGCGGGACGCCGATGGGATGACTTCAGGGTCCGGCTCGCAGCGCACGTACCGAGATGGCACTTTCTCGGAATCAATTACTATCGTTCGCCACAATTGCCGTGGCAGTAGCGCGCGGCTGGTGGCGGGTAGCGGGTAGCGGGTAGCGCGTAGCCTGGCAGTTGAGTTGTTGTGTTCTGGGCGATCCGGCCCGACCGATATCGTATTATTGGCCTATCTGCTTCCCGTACGCGTCCGAGCTCATGAGCTTGTCGAGCTCTGATGCATTATCCGGCCGCACCTTGATCATCCAGCCGGCCCCGTAGGGATCGCTGTTGACGAGCGCGGGCTCCTTGTCGAGCCGGTCGTTGATGGCGACGACTTCTCCCGCGATCGGCGAGAACAGCTCCGACACCGCCTTCACCGCCTCGATCGTCCCGAAAACGTCGTGCTTCGAGAACTTCGTCCCGACCTTGGGCAGCTCGATGTA
>JBKKAY010000155.1:0-6080 GCA_046714195.1 Gemmatimonadaceae bacterium | reverse complement strand
GGGGGCTGCGGTCCACTGTGAAATCAAGAAAGTCCGTGCGTATGCCGCAGTAGTTGAGCAGAGTGTTCCCCTTTCCCGGCGCACCATAACCCGCGATCCGCTTACCGGCCCGTTTGGCCTCGATCAGGAATTCGAGCAACTTGCGCTTGGTCTCGCGGACTCTTTCCTCGAAATCCTGATAGTATCCGAGTGTCGCAACTCCAGCATCCGCCTCGCGCGCGCGGAGCGCCACCAACCGATCGGTGGTCTCTTTGGTCGAGTCTTCGGCATGCCGGGCGTAAATGCGGATCGAGCCGCCGTGAGTTGGCAACTCCTCGACGTCGAAGATCGGAAGGCCGTGCGCTGCGAAGATCCGGTCTGCCGCATACAGCGAAAAATAGGAAAAATGCTCGTGGTATACCTGATCAAACTGATTGCCGTCAATCGTTCGAAGCAGGTGCGGGAACTCGATGGTAACGACGCCTGAGGGAGCGAGGAGCACCTTGAGGCCACTGACAAAGTCGTTCAGATCAGGCACTTGAGCGAGCACGTTGTTGCCGAGGATCAGGTCCGCTGCGTGGCCGGCTGCGTTCAGCTCCCGAGCGGTGGCAACCCCGAAGAACTCTACGATCGTCGGGACACCCTTCGATTCCGCGACCCTCGCCACGTTAGCGGCCGGTTCGATACCCAGCGCCGGGATGCCGCGCTGAACGAAATACTGTAGTAGATATCCATCGTTGCTGGCTATTTCCACAACCTGGCTCCTGCTCGTCAACCTGAGTTGGTCGATCATCTGATCGACGTATCCTCGGGCGTGGCTCAACCAGGAGTCCGAGAACGATGAGAAATAAGCGTATTCGGAAAAGATCTCCTCGCCAGTAACATACTCTTCCAGCTGCACGAGGAAACAGAGCTCACAGACCCAAACGTGAAGCGGATAAAACGCTTCAAGCTGGTTGAGCTGGTCAGCGCGGAGGAAACTCTCGCATAAAGGCGACATTCCCAAGTCTACGACGCTATGCTGGAACGGTGTCCCGCAAAAGCGGCAGCAACCGGTCATCGGTTGGCCAGTCATTGCGCGTGGCCACGCGCGCGGGCGTTCGATCACGTCGAGACCAGACACTACACCCTTCCCTGCAAGCCCGTTAACAAAGCAAACGCATTGCGTTCGAGATGCACACGCACGCGCGGCCGATGACAACTACACGATGAGCGGTTTGGCAAATGGCGTCCACTCTCGTAAGGGCGGAACGCCCTCAGACCGTGCGCGTGGCTAAAAACCGCCCGAGAAATTCCGATCGGCCTGTCCGCGGAGTCGAAGAATCGGACGAGCGATTTTGCAGGGGGAGGAGCGATGTCTTTTCGTCCACTTCGATCACCATCCGCCCTTACGGAAGAGCATCACGGGAACTGTTCGCGCCATAATCATCAGATCTTCACCGACGCCTTGTCGTTGCAGGTATTCGAGATCGTAGCGGACCTTTCGACGGACATCGTCAAGGCTCGTGTCATAGCTGTTGTTCACTTGTGCCCATCCAGTTATTCCGGGTCTAGCCCGTTGGCGCAGAGAGTAGTCGGTTATGTCGTCGGAAAGGCGGACGAAGATGCTCGGACGCTCTGGCCGGGGACCGACGATGTTCATGTCACCGCGAAGAACATTGACAAGCTGAGGGAGTTCGTCTACCCGATACTTCCTCATGAGTCTCCCGATTCTGGTCACGCGCGTGTCTCCGGGTGACGCCCAGACTGCGCCGATTCGTATCTCCGCGTCTGTACGCATTGTGCGAAACTTGAAAATTATGAAGGGGCGGCCGCCAAGATCGCGGGACCGGCGGTCATAGGTCGGACGGGCGCCTTTCTGTCGGCGGCGATCCAGACCAACGCGGGCTTGCGAGTAGAACACAGGTCCGGGCGACGTCAGCTTGATCAACAGGCCGCACAGAAGCATCAGAGGGAACGCCAGGATCAGTCCCGCAATGGCCAACGCTACGTTTATGGTCCTGTCGACGCGCTCGGACCGTGGACGTGGCTCAAAACCGCTCGAATAATTCCGATCGGCCAGCCCCTCGAGCCGAGGAATTGGACGAGGGATCTCCAGCGGGAGGAGCGAGGTTTTGTCGTCCACTACTGAACGCGAAGGCGCTACTCGTTGAGTATCGATTGTACCGCCTGTGGTTGGCGCAATCACGGCCTTAGATCCGCTGGCCGTGGAAAGGGAGATTCTCGCCACCTAGTGGTGCCAAACCGGCTAACGCCCGACGGCAAGCAACACCGCCAGTATGCTTGCGGCTGCGCCTGCCATGCCCATGATCGAGGACGAGCTGAGATTTCGGCGATCCGCGAACACTAGTTCGTCGCCAGCCTTCAATCCGAACTGATCGAGCGTGAGGCCGGTTGCGATGGCCCTGCGTGTCTCATCCGCCGACCTGAACTCTTCCTTTCCCCTTCGAACGGTGGTCCGATCCAGATCAGCGCCACCGGTTGGACCGCCGGCGGCCATGATCACGTCGGTCAAGGGTAGATCTGACGGAAACGCAAAATACCCTGGACGTGCGATCGCGCCGATGACCCCTACACGCATCAGGGGAGTGACCTCGATCTGTCGTGCCTTCACGTATTTGAGGAGCTCGGTGGACACACGGCCGAGCAGCTCAGATCGGAGAACTCCGGCAAGTGGCACAACGATACTTCCTGGGAGCTCGAGCGACGGGCCTGCACGCACCCCAACGGTATCCTTGTGGACTGCGTCGGACACGAACGATACGATCACGCGATCGCCGATCTGAAAATCCCCAGTCTCGAGCCGGCGCCGGATCTCACCGCCGAGGATCGCACTCTTCGCTTGAGTAGTCCGATCGCCACCCTTCGCGGCGATGTCGGCACGCGTGGCCGCCGCCACCAACTCTTCGCGGGAAACGAGAAGGCCAGTCGCGGACTGCGTTTGGGTTAGCGCGGGGGCTGGTGTGAGCGCGAGAACAAACGGAATTACGGCCGCGAAACATCCCGGGATTTTCATGTGGCAAATCCCCGTAAGGGTGTGAGCAATGGGCGAGACGGGGTTCATTGGCATCTGCCAAACGCAGGGCGCGTGCTAAACGATGGACGATGACGCTTGACGCGCAAAGCGTTATAGGACTTTGTTTTGCGCCAACGTACTACAACTGGTGACAGTCGTTGCCGGCAGGAACTGTAGAACATTTGCCACACTCTTGTCGGCCGGCCCAGGTCGGCTCAATACCTGAAACAACTACGCGCGAAGTACGAGTCCGTCCGGGGTTGCGACATTACGGACTGGTTCAGCGTCTCTACCAGCCCGATAGGCGTAATCCGTTCCGTAGTAGCGGTAAAGGCCGCCGGTGGGCACGCCGTTCAGGACTGTCCCAAGCACTCTGATAGGCAACCGGTCCAACACGGTCAGCTTCGCGGATGCCAGCTTCCTGTCGGTGACGCCGGGTCGCAGCACTATCAGTATGGTCCCTGCGGCGGCGCCGAGAGCGTACGCGTCAACGCCAGCCACAAAGGGTGGCGCATCAATGATGACAACGTCGAATCGTTGTTTGGCCACTTCAACCAGAACCCGCATTCGTTCTGAAACGAGCAGCTCCGGCGCTTTACGCCTGCGCGTTCCTCGAGGGATCAGGAACAGGTTATGGGACGAGGTTGGTCTGATGACGGTGTCGATCTGGGAATTGTCAGCGAGGTACTCCACCAGCCCCGGAACAACCGGAACCTCGAACGTCGCGTGTTGAGTCCCTCGTCGCACGTCGCCGTCAACGAGGAGCGTACGATGTCCGGCGCTCGCGAAAGCGAGCGCAAGATTGGATGAAACCAGCGACTTTCCGTCACCGATGTTCGCGCTCGACACAGCGAGGACAACAGGGAGGTTCTCCGGAAACTCGTAGCGGATTGCCAGTCGGAGAGTGCGGAAAGACTCGACGGCCTGGGACATTGTCTCGACCTCGAACTCACCTTTTCGGTTGGGCCGGAAGCGCGGGACAGTGCCGGCGATCGCGAGCCCCAATTCGTGCGTCGCCTGCTCAGGATACCGGAAGCGCCGGTCAAGGCGGTCATGCACAACAGCGAATGCCGCGGCTAAGCCAAGACTCGCGAGAAATGAAAGCAGTAAGAAACGCGGGCCGTCATCCGAGCTTGGAAACAGCGGTACCGTTGCGTAATCCAGCACGCTCAAATCAGGTGTCGTTTGCGCTTCGGCAAGTGAAACTTCGGCGTACCGCGATTTCAGAACGTTGTAGAGGGTTTCACTGGCGGCAACTTGTCTTCCCAGACGCATTTCTTCGATGGTACGGGTCGGAATTGCGCGCAGTTCCTGCGACTGCGTACCCACCCGAGCGTTGAGGTCGCGCTCGCGCGACCGCAGCGTCTGGGCGACGGTAGCCGCGAACCTTGGGATCGTCTCGTACTCAAGAATGCGGAGAGATTCCTTCAACTGCTTGATGCGGGGATGCGCATCGGTAAGAAACTGTTGCTCAGTCCTTATAGCCGCTTGCCGAGAGGAAACGTCCTCCATCGCGGCTCGAAGTTGGGGCGTTGTGCTCAGGATTGTTGGCAGCAGCAGAAATGCCTGCATGTTCAAAGGCCCGCCTTTCGCCTGCGCGATTATGGATTCGAGCGCGGCGAGCTCATGCTGCATTTCGACCAGGGCCTGCTTCTGCTGAAAATAATTGGTGATTGCGGGGTCCCGCGTCGCCTGCACCCCTCCATTCACAGCTGATGCTTCGGCAGGGAGGGTGATTGTATTGACTCGAAACTGCTCGAGCTGGGCCTCCGCAGTCCGTAATTCCGCTTCAGCTACGCTCAGCTGCTGGGTGAGAATTCGTTTGAACTCGAGCAGGTGGCGCTTTTTGAGCCCGCCGGACGAAACGACAAACTGCTCCACCCATGCGTTCACCGTTTTGGCGGTGCGGTCGGGATTTTCTCCGCTTAGTGCAACGGTCAGAAACTGGCCATCTTCGGGCAGCGCTGCACGGACTTTGGACAACATGTCCGCCGACACATTTCGTGGCGTGGTCACCCGGAAAGTGAGACGCGTACGAGGCCGGAGGAGATCGGTGCCTGGAGCCCAGGCAAAACCCACTTTTCGCCCAATTGAATCTCCAACCCGACCTCTCTCGATTTCGTTGCCTTTCGAGGTCGATAACACGTACTGACCGCCATCGACTTTCAGGGCATACGCGCCGGACCGGAGCGACGGGCCGGACTCGAAATCGCGGAAGAAAGTTGAATCGCCGGCCTTTGCGTAAGACACATTCAGCCGAAGGCTCCGCACAACCGGATCAACGATCGCGAAGCTGCGTAGAAGCTCCACCCACGAAGTCGCGGGAAGCAGCTGCTGGCCTCTGATCGGGCCACTTTGCTGAGCGGCGCGCGTCGGCTCGATCCAGACCGTTGCTTGCGCGCTATAGAGCGGCTTGACTTGCCGGGCAGCGTAGTAGCCCGCCGCCGATCCAGCTACCGTCAGAATGACGATAACCAGAGCATGCCTCTTGAGCGCCTCCAGATACCGACCCCAAGGTATGCCTTGTGGCTCGGCTGGCGCCGAATTCCAGCTCGTCGGGCCGGATGCCTGCATGGGAGGCACAAAACCATTGTGTTCGCCCAGCTCTGTCGGCTGGGGAAGCCGCGGCATCATCGTTATCTCTTAAGACAAGGACTATGCATCAGTGTGTGCCCTGTGCTGACGCAAGTCGATGCCCAGAGTCAACTCGTTCGATTGCAACACGTTAGATGAGATTAGCCGGAGGAAGTGTTGCAACGATGCAACGCGGGAGACCACTACGCACAACAGCAGGCGGACCACTCAATCATCAGCTATAAATCCGACGTGACCTCAGGGAAACTAGGAACGACGGTCTCGTCAGACATTGCTGCCGACACATCACCTGGCTGACCGAGTGAACTCGGCTTTGTTATATCACGTTTGAAGCCGTGTCTTTCCAACAACCGGTAGAGCGTCGTGCGATCCACGCTAGCCAGCCGTGCAGCACGCGACATGTTTCCAGATGCGCGAGCGACGAGGCGTGTGACGTAGGTTTTCTCGAACGTCGCCAGGATCTGCTCCTTTGCGACGTGATACGCATCGC
>JBKKAY010000154.1:0-2655 GCA_046714195.1 Gemmatimonadaceae bacterium | reverse complement strand
CCCGAGAACTCCTTGACCGCGGCGTTGTAAAAGCTCTTCCCGTATCCCGTCGAGCCGCGATAGTTGATCTGGAGAACCGCGTAGCCGCGGTTGGCGAAGAGCTGCGCCTCGGACTGATATCCCCACGTATCTCTCGCCCACGGCCCGCCGTGAACGAGCAGCACCATCGGCAGATTCCTGGGCTGGACGCCGCGCGGGGAGGTGAGATAGCCGTGAAGCGTGAGCCCGTCCCGCGCCTTGAACGACACGGGTGTGACGGTTGAGAGCTCCGCCGCTTTCAGCCACGGCCGCGGACGAAACAGGAACTTCGACTGCCCGGTCCGGGCATCGTAGAGGTACGTTGCGCCCGGATCGGTCGGCGAGTTGAACGTGACAATGTACCTGGTCTCGTCGGACGTGGACGAATTTATGCTGGGCGCGCCGTCGTGGAGCTTCCTGACATCGGCGAGAAGCTTCGTCATCTTCGCCGTGCGTGGATAGACCCGCACGGTGTCGCTGATGTAAACCGTCGCGATGAGCGAATCAGTGACCTCGCTGAACACCGCCCCACCGAAGTCGACCTCACCCTTGGGATCGCTCTCGATGAGTGTCTCCTTGCCCGTATCCAGGTCCAGGACAAGGAGCCGCGAAAGATTGCTCGTGCCGGCGTTGCTCCTCACGTAGAGCCGCCTCCCATCGGGGGCGATCCTGAGCGGTGTGACCTCCTCCGTAGCGGGGTAGGTCGCCAGCGTTCTCCACGGATCGCCATCCCTGGCGCGCACCAGAATCTCGTTGGCCCCGGTCGCGGTCGCCTGCGTCGCGACGCGAATCTGTCCCGACTGGTCGGTCAGGTAACCGCCGTGCCTGCCCGGATTCTCGACGGCGAGATCGAGCTTGCCGGTTGCAACATCCAGCCAGTAGGCATCGAAAGCCGAGGGAGTGCGCCGGTTCAACCCGATCAGGATTTTCCCCGGCGTACTGCGTGGGCGGGCGAATATCTGCGCGCGCACCTTGTCGAAGGGCGTCAGATCGCGCGCGACGGGTATCCCCGGCTGCGTGGGATCGACCGCGTAGATGCGGAAGTTCTCGTTCCCGCCCTTGTCCTGCGCGTAGAGGATGTAGCGCCCATCGCGCGACCAGAAAAACTGGCCGACGGGCCGCACGGTGTCGGTGGTCATGACGCGCTCGTCCGCTTCCGTGCCGTTAAGGGGGCGGATGTGCACGTTGAGCTTCCCCTTGTATGGCTTTGTATAGGAGAGCCAACGCCCATCTGGCGAGATCTGGACCCCGCCGATCTCGGGGTTGTCGAAGAAATGCTCGATGGGAATGAGGGGCACCGCGGTTCGAGCCTGCCCTGCGGCGACGTCGGGAAGCAGGATGCCCAACATCACCAAACTCAACGCGGCGAGTCTTCTCCAGTCAAACCCTCTCATAACGCCTCCTCTTCTGGTCCAATCCAACGGGACCACTAACCTAGAATCAGGCGCTGGCGGGCGTAAGGAGGCAAGCCTCGGCTACTCGTATCTCAGAGACTGGATGGGATCGAGCCTCGCCGCGCGACGTGCCGGCCAGACCCCGAACAACACTCCCACGAACCCGGAGAAGAAAAAGGCGAGCAGGATCGAGGAGGGCGCTACGGCGGTGTTGAAGTTTCCGAACTTGGCGAGGGCGATCGCTCCCGTCCACCCAAACACTATCCCGCCGATCCCTCCCAACAGACACAGCACCACCGCCTCGATGAGGAACTGAAGAAGAATGTTCCTCGGCGTGGCGCCGAGCGCCTTGCGCACGCCGATCTCGCGGGTTCGCTCGGTAACGGATACGAGCATGATGTTCATGATGCCGATTCCACCGACGAGAAGGCTGACCGCCGCGATGCCGGACAGCAGGAATGTGAAGATCTGCGTCGTCTCACCGAGCGTGTTGAGGAAATCAGCCTGGCTTCTGATCTGGAAATCGTCGTCGCGGCCCGGCGGGAGACGGTGCTCTCGGCGGAGAACTTTCTGGATTTCCGCCATGGTATTCGGAATCGTGGCCTCGCTCGATGCGATCACTCCGATCTGCCGGATGCGATCGGTACCGAATACCCGAAACTGCGCCGTCGAGAGCGGAATCAGTATCTGATCGTCCGGGTTGCCGAAGCCGCCGGTGGAGCCCTTTGGCGACAATACTCCGATCACCTCGAACTGTAGTCCGCGAATCCGCACGTTCTGCCCGACCAGATCGCTCGGCGTCTGAACTCCGAGATTCTCGACCACGGCGGAGCCGAGCACGACGACTCGCCGGCTCTCCTTGTCATCGAGAGCGGTGAACATTCGTCCCGAGCCGAGCGTGTACTTTCTCACGTCGAGGTAGTTGGCGGTGGTGCCGATCACCTGGGTGTTGGTATTGACGGTGAGGTACTGCACCTGGAAGTAGCGGGACATCTCGGGCTGAACCGCGGTGATCAACGGACTGTTCGCCGCCTCGAGCGCGCGCGCATCGGAGATCGTCATCGCCGCGCGGTCGCCTTCAGCCGCTACTCCGGTGCGGACCACCTGGCCCGGCATGACCGTCAGGAGCGTCGTGCCTAACGCGTTGATGCGCGCGGCGACCGCTTGCTGCGCGCCACGCCCGAGCGCTACCACCGTTATGACCGCGCCGACGCCGATCACGACGCCGAGCATCGTCAGGAAC
>JBKKAY010000153.1:0-15876 GCA_046714195.1 Gemmatimonadaceae bacterium | reverse complement strand
TTTCCCGTGGCGATGGTCGGCTTCGCCGTCACGTCGTTCTTCGTCTCGTTCGCCTGGATGGACCCGCTCTATCTAATGGCGGCCTTCCTCACTGGCCTGTATGTCGCAGCGCGACTGGAGCTGGAGGTGGGAGGACGCGGAGCCAATGGTATGCCGTTCGAGACCGGGTCGCAAAGGCCTGCTGCGGGCTGGCGCGTAAAGCAGAGCGCATTGCGCTCCTACCTTCTGGGACAAACCCAGTCGGCGACCGGCTAGTTACCGTGCGCCGGTTGGTGAAGCAGCCGTTCGAGTCCGCGATGTCGTCCAGCGCTGTTGGGTGGATGACCCGGCGTCGCGTGCAAGGCAAGCGCCTGATTCTCGCTTATCACGGAATAATTCCGGAGGGAGAGGCGCCAGCTGGTGAGCCGGGACTATTCATTACGCAGCGAGATTTTGCCATGCAACTCGATGTGCTCGCGGCCGAGGCAAATGTCGTCGCGCTCGAGCGGATCGACGAGGTGGACGATGGGCGTCCACGCGTAGTGATCACCATCGACGATGCATATCGCGGCGCCGTGAGCGTAGGGGTGCGCGAACTGGCCGTGCGCTCACTTCCCGCTACGATCTTCGTGGCGCCAGCGCGCCTGAACAATCATGTCTTCTGGTGGGATGCTCTCCTATTCGGGAGCGGGAAGCTGGACGACAAACTAAGAAACCACGCGCTGCACAGACTCGGAGGGGTGGACGAGAGGGTTCGCGCGTGGGCGAGAAGAGCGGGAATACCAGCGCGCGACGAGCTACCCGCTTGGGCTCAGACCGCAACGCTTGCCGAACTGGTTGCCGCATCGAGATCTGGGGGCATCACCGTTGGCTCGCACACGTGGTCGCATCCCAACGTAGCGTCACTCGGCGTCGTGGAACTCGGTGCCGAGGTGCGCCGCCCGCGCGAATGGTTGCGCACAGAGTTCGGGGAGAAGTTCATTGACTGGTTCGCGTATCCGTATGGGCTGGAATCACCCCAAGCGCGCTCGGCGGTCGCCGACGCCGCCTATACGGGCGCGCTCGGCATCGGCGGCGGCTGGCACCGAGCGGCTGACGTTTCTCCCTTCGCCAGACCAAGACTCAACATCGGTGCCGGGCTCAGTCTTGCGGGGCTTCGGTCACGCTTAAGCGGCGCGTTGCTTTTGTGACACACCGATCCGTCGTCGTAACCGACGGCGAGCAGCGCGCGGCCCTCGCTGTGGTTCGCTCGTTGGGCGCGGCCGGATATAGGTGTATCGTCACCTCCTCGTCACGCTCGTCTCTGGCGGGCGGATCGCGCTTCGCTGCGCGCGATGTGAAGGTGCCGAATGCGCTGGAACGGCCAACCGAGTTCGCGGACGCGATCGCCGCAGTGGCAGCGTCGGAACGCGCCGCGGTGGTCTTGCCCATCGCCGAGCAATCTCTGCTCGCGATTCTTCCCGTGCGAGCGCAGATGTCTCCTGCGATCGTTCCGTTCCCAGACCTTGCTGCGTTCAGAGCATTGACGGACAAGGAACGGCTGCTTAAGGAAGCGGCGAGGCTCGGAATCGCGATCCCTTCGCAGGAAATCGTCCGCGACCTCAGTGCAGTCACCTCGATGGATCTTTCGCAGCTGCGCTATCCCATCGTGCTCAAGCCCGCGCGCTCTGTGGGTGAGCATGCGGGTGTGCGGGCTACGTTCTCCGTTACATACGCGTCCGACGCGTCAGAGCTCAATCGAAAGCTCCGCGAGCTTCCCGCCGCAGCTTTTCCGTTGTTGTTACAGCAGCGCATCGTTGGGCCCGGTATTGGGATTTGTTTGCTGGTTTGGGACGGGAAGCTAATTGCGCAGTTCGCTCATCAGCGGCTTACGGAAAAGCCACCGTCGGGCGGGGTAAGTGTCTATCGCAAGAGCGTTTCAATGGACGAGGGTCTCCGCGACCGCTCGCGGGAGTTGCTTGACCAATTCGGGTGGCGCGGAGTCGCGATGGTTGAATACAAAAGAGATTCCGCAACTGGACAACCATACCTCATGGAGGTTAACGGCCGTTTCTGGGGGTCGTTGCAGTTGGCTATTGATTCAGGAGTAGACTTCCCGCGAATTCTCCTCGCGTGCGGCACGGGCGATCTGAAGCAGGAAATGCCATCCTATCGAGTCGGGATTCGCAGTCGGTGGTGGTGGGGACAGATCGACAATCTCGTTGGGCAATTCCGAAGTTCAGCGAGCGTAGGTCCCTTACCTGCGGCCACACGGAGCGCCCGTGTAGCGATCGCCGATCTGCTGCTGGGACCTTTTCGGCGTTCGGACTACGAGGAAGTTCTTCGGTGGGCTGACCCTGTCCCGTTCTGGAACGAGACGATCAGCTGGATTGGGCGCCGTTGAGGACGTCGGCAGGCCGTCGCGTCGCGATGATGCTGGAGTCGGACGGCCCAGGAGGCGCGGAGATGATGGTGTTTCATCTCTCCGTGGAGCTTCGAGAGCGTGGTTGGACGGTCATTCCGGTGTTGCCACGGGATGGCGTCGGCTGGCTTGGAGACCTTTTCCGCAGCGCCGCCTTTCATCCAGAGACGTTTTGGCTCAAGGCTCCAATTGACCCGACAGCCGTCGGTCGCCTAATGGAACTCCTCCGGCGACACGACATCGACGTTGTACACAGCCACGAGTTCACGATGGCCGTGTACGGCTCCGCCGCAGCCAAGCTCCTCCGCATCCCTCACGTGATCACGTTGCACGGAGGGCTAACGATTACGAGGGCTCTGCGTCGCAGGATTGCGCTGCGCTGGGCAATCCGCCGATCTGCCCGCGCGATCGCCGTCTCCCACGCAACGGGACGCCAATATGCGAGAGAGCTGGGGCTTCGTGAGGGCGCGTTCACCGTGATTTACAACGGTGTACCCCTAACATCAGGTGATGCTGAACGGGTGCGAAGGGAATTTGGTTGCGTCGACGGTGATATAGTCATTTTGGCCGTCGGAAACCTCGAGCGGAACAAGAACCACCAAATGTTGCTTGAAGCCCTTGTCCGCCTTCGACAGAGCGGACTTGCGGTGCCGTGGAGAGTAATCATCGCGGGTGGACGCGGCGGCGATCAGCATTCACATTTGCTCGAGTACGTTCGGTCGCACCGTCTCGAAGATCGCGTGCACGTCGTGATGGGACGCAACGACATCGCCGACCTCCATTCTCTCACTGATGTCTTTGCGATGCCCTCGTTGCGGGAGGGGCTGCCGATGGCGCTGCTGGAGGCCATGGTCGCAGGCAAAGCCATCGTCGCGTCAGCGACAGGGGGCATACCAGAAGCAATCGTCAACGGCCGCGAAGGTATCCTTGTCCCGCCGGGAGACCTCGACGCACTCGCCGGGGGTCTTCGCACAATGCTGACTGATTGCACGCGGCGGGGCGCGTTTGCTACCGCTGCCCTCGCGCGCGCAAGACAGGAGTTCAGTGTGCAGGTGATGGCCGATCGCTACCTGGACCTGTACACGCGCATGCATGAGGCGCGGTTGTGAAGCCATCGGTCGAGGTCACCCGCATTAGTGGTGACCTAACAGATGCAGTTGCCCGGTTCTACCGCAAAGTGTGGACACCCACTGCGACCGGCGATAGCGTACGGCGTGCACGCGCGGAGGCCGCGCGTTTGAATCCGGTCACGCCAGGTGGCGATGTTCCCGCTGTCGCCTACGTCCGAGATGGAGAAGTTATCGGACACCTTGGAACGATTCCCGTGAAATTCTGGAACGGCCGGGTCGAGACAGCTGGCCACTGGCTCAAGGGATTCATGGTGTTGCCAGAGTACCAAAACGGGTCCGTGGGCTTCGCCGTGCTGAAGGAAATGCTGAATTATGTTGGCGTCTCGGGAGTGATGACCGTCGCGCTGCCCGCTCGGCGCCTGTTCCAAGCCGTCGGCTTCGTTGATTGTGGCGTCATTCCCAACTACGTCTCCCCGTTGCGGGCCGGTCGCGTGGCAAGGCGCATTGATATCAGCAATCTAGGTCTGGGCCTGCCCCCGTGGCTGCACCGCTGCGCGCGGGCGGCGCAAAAGGCCGGACTTGCATGGGCAGCAGGCGCACTGGCCGGTGTGGGATTCCGCGTCTTGCGCGCCCTATCGGGTGCGTCGATGGGGTTGTCCACGGACCTGTCCGGCGGACTGCCATCGCGGAGCGCCCTTGATGATCTCTGGGGCCGTGCCAGTCCGAGCATACGCGCTGGTGCCGTGCGCGACGGATCAGTTTTGTCATGGCGATACACACCGCGCTTGGGAGGCGCGTATGAAGCCGTTGCGGTATACGAGCGCAGAACCAAGAGAAGCCTGGTCGCGATAGCAGTAGTGCGCAGATTCAGTGACACCTCTGACGAGCGGTTGCGCGGAGTCAGAGTTGCCACCGTGGCCGACATTCTCTTCAGCGCGGACGAGCCTGCGGCCGGTCTGGCGGCGCTCGCCGGCGCGGAACAGGTAGCACGGCGTATGGGGGCAGATGCGGTTCTCTGTAGCGCTGCTCACCCAGCAATCACATCGGCACTGCGGCGACGAGCTTACTTGCGGTTGCCCGGAAACGTTCACCTAATGCTTCGCGATCCGGCTGGGGGCACGGGCCTTCCGCTGGCCGTCGACGCGTGGTGGTTGACGCGAGGTGACGCAAATTCGGACGAGGCATTCTAACAATGACCTCACCGCCTCGGTTCGACTTCCCAAACGGAAAAAAGTTCGCTTTCACAATTCTCGACGATACCGACGTCGCCACCGTCGCGAACGTCAAGCCAGTTTACGATCTGTTGCACACGCTTGGACTTCGGACAACCAAAACTGTGTGGCCCGTTGCGTGTCCGGAGGGGAGTCCGAACTTCTCCTCCTCGCAAACGTTGGAGGATACAGATTACCGGGCATTCGCGGTGGATCTCCAGCGACGCGGATTTGAGCTCACTTGGCACGGCGCCACGATGGAAACCAGTCTGCGCGCGCGAACGATTGGGGCGCTCCAGCGGTTCAAGGAGATCTTTGGCGCGTACCCTCGGATTCACGTGAACCACGCTTTCAACTGTGAGAACGTTTATTGGGGAACCGGGCGTCTTGACTCGCGCATGCTCCGCGCAGTGCTCGGACGGTTGACTGGCACCCCGGCCGACTACTTCACCGGCCACGTCGAAGACTCACCCTGCTGGTGGGGAGACCTTTGCGAGAAACACCTCGTGTACGGTCGCAATCTCACGACCAACGACATAAACACCGCTCGTTTTAATCCATCAATGCCGTACCGCGATCCGGCACGGCCATTGATACCCTGGTGGTTTTCGGCGTCGGACGCTGAAGGGGTGGAAGAATTCAACTGGCTCATACATCCCCGCCGACAGGAGCACCTCCAGCGCGATGGAGGTTTCTGCATCGTGGCAACCCATTTCGGAAAATCCTTTGTCCGTCACGGGGTCGTCAATCCCGTCACCCGTGCGCGCCTTGAGGAACTCGCTCAGCGGCCCGGCTGGTTTCCGACAACCGGCGAGTTACTGGACTGGCTGCGAGCGCGCCGCGAATCGGAAACCGGTTGCAGAGGCTTTCTGCCCGCTCCAGAGTGGCGGCGGATGCAGTGGCGCTTTGCCATTGATCTAGGCTCCCGCAAACTTCGACGTCGTAGGAGCGCTCGCATACTTTGGCACTCCGAATGAGGCCGACGCCTCTAGCGGCCCGGTCCCACGGTTCTGCATTCTTCCCGGCGCGAGGCGTCTCGCTCCTTATGCTTGGCTTCGACTGGACTGTTTCACCGCCGAGCAAATGACGAAAGGGCAGGCATTATCCGATACCCACGCAACAGCCCCGCAATCCTTATTCATGGTGTCCACCACAGAGCTCGCCGTTCTTGATTATCCGTTTCGCGTCGACGTCATTCATAAGAGAAAGAAGTCGCTGAAAACCAGCCTGCTGAAAGGCGGCCCGTTTCTCAATAAGCGAATCGCGATCCTCGGCGGGTCGACGACCGACGAAATCAAGGACGTTCTCGAGTTGTTTTTGCTCCGAGCTGGAATTCGACCGCAATTCTACCAGTCGGACTACAACAGGTACTACGAAGACGTCATGTTTCCGAATGAAACGCTGGAGCGCTTCGCGCCTGATATTGTCTACATCCACACGACCCAGGCGAACGTAACACAGGCTCCCCTCGTCACAGATTCCCCCGACGTCGTGCAGGCGAAGCTTGTCGCAGAAGTGACCAAATTCACGTCGCTGTGGGAAAAGATTCGCAGCACCTACAACTGCACTGTCATCCAGAACAATTTCGAACTCCCGCATTACCGTATCCTGGGCAACCTCGATTTCTCGGCGTTTCAGGGGGCGACGCACTTCACAATGAGGCTGAACATGGCGTTCGCGGAGTACGCGCAAACCCATAAGGATTTCTATATCAACGACATTAACTACCTGTCCGCGTCATTTGGGCTCGCGAAGTGGTACGACCCGACGTTCTGGCACGCCTTCAAGTACGCGCTCAGTTACGACGCTATTCCTTCGCTGGCGCACAGTGTCGCAAGGATCATCACTGCAGTCTACGGAAAGAGCAAGAAGTGTCTTGTACTGGACCTGGACAACACGGTGTGGGGTGGAGTCATCGGCGATGACGGTGCGGACAATATCAAGATTGGGAAAGAGACCGCCGCTGGCGAGGCCTATTCGGCGTTCCAGCAATACGCAACTGAACTCAAGCGGCGGGGAATCGTTCTCGCGGTATGCTCTAAGAACGATCCGGAGCTCGCGGCGCAGGGGTTTGCACACGCGGACAGCATACTGAGCATCAAGGATTTCGCGGCTTTCAAGGCGAACTGGGACCCGAAATACCTCTCCCTGCGCCAGATCGCCTCGGAGATAAACATCGGCCTCGATAGTCTGGTGTTCGTCGATGACAATCCTGCCGAACGGGAGCTCGTGCGCCGCCAGCTTCCCGAGATCGCCGTGCCCGAAGTGGGATCGGACGTGACAGGTTTCATCGCGTTCATCGACCAGGCCGGTTATTTCGAACCGGCGGTCCTATCAGCGGACGACATCCAACGCACGAAGTTTTACGAGGCAAACCTCGAACGACAGAACCTTCAAGTCGACATCGCGGATTACGAAGAGTTTCTCGCGTCCCTGAGAATGACGGCGGAGATCGGCCCGTTCTCGCAGAAGTACCTAGACCGAATCACCCAGCTAATCAACAAGACAAATCAATTCAACGTGACGACAAGGCGGTACAGCGCATCGGACGTCGAAACGATGAGCCGTGATCCGCGGACCGTGACGCTGTATGGGCGGCTCAGGGACAAGTTTGGGGACAGCGGCCTGATCACCGCAATAGCCGGAACCGTGAAGGACACAACCCTGCACATCGATCTTTGGGTCATGAGCTGCAGGGTGATCAAGCGCGACATGGAATTCGCAATGTTTGCCGAGCTCGTACGCGAATGCATCGCGCGCGGTGTCACTCGTATCGCGGGCTACTATTACCCCACCGCCAAGAACGCAATAGTCGCCGACTTGTTTTCGCAACTGGGATTCACGCTCACGACAGGGGCCGAAAACGGCGACACCCAGTGGGCACTCGAAGTGGGACGTAACCACGAACCCACCACCCGCGCGATCGAGGTCGTACGGTGACAAGCGAACTCATTCATTCCAGATTGGAGGCCATATTTCGCGACGTCTTCGACGACAATGCCCTGGTGATCGCGCGGCAAACAGACTCGGGCGACATCCCGGACTGGGACTCGCTGGCGCAGATCAACCTCGTGGTCGCGATCGAAAACGATTTCGGGATCAAGCTGTCACTTGAAGACATGGCGACGCTCAGCAATGTCGGCGATATGATGGACTTGATCCGAACCAAGGTTCCAACATGAACGAGTACGGGATCTCAGACGTCTCGGTCGGTATGGCTCAAGAGTTTTCCGTCACGGTCACGAATGGTATGACTACGGCGTTCGTCGAGATCAGCGACGACGTCAATCCTCTGCATGTCGATGAGCGCCATGCCAAGGACAAGGGCTTCCGCGATCGCGTCGTCCATGGGATGTTGACGTCCGCGTTCTATTCGACGCTCGTGGGGGTGTACTTACCGGGCAAGTATTGCCTGCTGCAGGGCATCAAGATCACGTTTCACCTTCCTGTCTTTGCAGGCGACCAGCTGAAGGTTCGGGGCGAGGTCACGGACGTGAGTGGGGGTCTGCGCGTTATGACCGTTCGCGCATCCATCACCAATCAGCACGGCGAGACGGTCTCTAAAGCTCAGATTCAGGTGGGATTCATATGACGGAACGTCAGTCGGTCGTTTTGGTTCTCGGTGCATCGTCGGACATTGGACGTGAGGTGATCCGGGAGATCGACGACGGCACCTCGCTCGTTCTCGCCCATTGCAACCGGAATCTCGAAAAGCTGACTCACCTTCAATCGGAGGTGCGTTCGACCATCCTGCCGATTCAGGCCGACCTGTCGCGAGACGAGGACGTCGAGGCGATGCTGGCGCGGATCGCGGGCGTTTGCGCGTACCCGCAGAAAATCGTTCATCTGCCAGCGCCCCGTATGTCGTACACGCGGTTCAAGGATGTCAGCTGGCCCACCTTTCAGCACGAAATAAACGTCGAGCTACGTTCGATCGTGATGGTCTTGTCCAAGTTTCTCCCGCTGATGGCCAAGGACGGCGGCGGCAAAATCGTTTTCATGCTATCGAGCGTATGTCACGGTACGCCCCCAAAGGCGCTCGCTCACTATACCACTACGAAATACGCAATCTTGGGACTGATGAAAGCGCTCGCCGCGGAGTACGCCGACAGGCACATTTCGATCAACGGAGTGTCACCCTCGATGACGGACACCTCCTTCCTATCGGAGCTTCCGGCGAAGCTGATCGAGCTCTCAGCCGCCGCACATCCGCTTAAGAGAAACGCTAGACCCCAGGATATCGCGCCGGTCATCAAGTTCTTGCTGTCGTCGGACGCGGACTACATTTCCGGCGCCGATATTCTCGTCACAGCGGGGAGCGTTTTCTAGCCGTGGGTGGCCGGCCCACCCTCAATCCATTAAGCAGTCTCGAACGCCGCCTTCAGCCGGTGCCCTCTCGAAGGAGGCGGTCCATTTCAACTGCCAGCGCCTCGTAGGAGATTGGGGTTCGGGTCTCGACCCTAATCGGGATGCGGCCAGCGAGCATGTCTTCCAGTAATGACCGTAGCCCATCCACATCGGCGTCTTCCAGAGTCATAGCTCCAATGCGACGCGCTTCACTGGCAGCCGCGCTCGATTCCTCCGCGATCACCAGAGTCGGAACACCCAGGCCCACGGATTCGTAGAGTTTCGCGGGCACACACATCGGCTGACCTTGCGCAAGCACAAGGGCGAGGTGCGAGCGGCTCAATAACTCGAGGGCCTGCGTGCGAGGAAGCACGCCATGGATGCGCACATGTGAAGCAAGCCCGGCCGCCGCAATGTCGTCAGACATTCGCTCTCGGTGTGGAGATTCTAGTGGGCCAGCGACATTCAGTTTGAGCGCGGCGGCGGCCGCCGGTCGATCGCGCAATAGCTCGCGCATTGCGGCAAGCACGCAGGACAGATTGCGATTGGCGTAAATCGCGCCGACGTAGGCGAGAGTGCACCGTTCGACGCCGCTCTCCTCGCGCGGCGGCAGCTGCTCCAGATCGACGCCGTTGGGAAACCAGACTACGTCGAGCTCGGGCTCGTCAGCTCTTAGCGCTGATGCGAATTCTCGCGTGTTCACGATGACTCTTGTTGCCCGAGGAAAGACGAAACGCTCAATCCGCCGCAAGAGAAAGCGCTCGGCGCGGACAACCCGATCTTCAGGGAGGAGCATCTCGTGCATCGTCGACCACGGATCGCGCATGTCGATCCAATGCGGTACATCACTTCCACGAGTTGCAAACATGCCAGCAACGTGTGCTGAATGTGGCGGGCCGCTTGTTATGACGACATCAAACTGCCGTTCGCGCAACAAGCCCCTCGCTGCGCTGGCGGCACGGCTCACCCATCCGCGCGCATGATCGGGAAGATATATCGAGCTACCCGCGACCCTGCGCGCGGCAGAAAGCGTCATTGACAGGAAGGATCGCCGCGGCCGGCCGGCGTTTCTGGGTATCAACTGCCGATCAGCGTCCGATGCGCGCCTGAATCGACCGGCCGCGGCCCTGTACACGTCGTTCAAGGTGCGCCGACGGTGGTGAACATGTCGATATACGCCAGGACTGTCTTGCTCGCTACCGGGCGGGGAGCGGGTGACGACATGCACCTCCCATCCCAATCGCGCCAGGTACTTGGACAACACCGCCCAACGCTGTCCCCCGATGGTCCCATCAGGCGGGAAATGGTAGGAAATGACCAAGAGCCGACGCACTCTTGAATCGCGCTCTACACTCATGAGTACTATTCGCGGCCGACGAACAGAAATGGACGAAGCTTCAAAGACGAGCGAATTTGTTCAACGGGCTCACGATCTAGGATGGCCGGGCGCCGTTCAGATAAGCGGTGACGCATTCGGCCGCTGAACAGCGCCGGGCCAACCAGATCTACATCCTTTACGAGATGGGCCGTCGTAGGCTTATGCGCAATAGTTGGCGAAAACAGATTCCGGAGATTGTTGACCCGCCATCCGTGGTCGATGCTCCGCGCCTTGTCGAGCCGGCCGGGAATGCACAACGGCGCGGGATTCTCGCGGGCCTCAGCGGGTGCTACTTCCCAATTGTCGACGGCGATTTCACGCCAGTGCTTTGAACGCCAACCACCAATGCTGCGAGCCGCATAGCCTACAGCCGGGGAGAGCCGAATCATATTCGCCACTCGAAAGGACAGAGGATTCATCGCGCGTGACCGAGTATATGGGTGAGACGCGCGCTGAGCCAGTGCCATTGAGGGGACTATTAGAAGCGATAGCTCAATGCCAGATGCGCGTTCCGGCCGACCATTGACGTGTCTGGCAGTCTCTTGCATTCTTGCCGGCCGATCGGGTCACGCGCGTGCACGACCATCTCTCGCAGCTCCTTGAGGCGTTTAATGCGGATCATGGGAACCACGCTCCAAGGGGCTTCCTCGGGGGCCGACAACGCGATCTTTGAAGGGCTGCGAAGTAGCCGACACGTAGCGGGGATCGTAGGCGCGTCGCTCCCTCGGCGAGTTGCGCTTCATTCTCCTGCGAACGATTCGGCCTTCGAAACGGGCTTGGGGAAATGCCTGGCACCAAACTCGATCTGATCGCGTGGGGCGAACGTTGTTGCACAGACGCGACAATGCTGGCGCGAAGCGGTCTGGATTCCTGCCCAACGAGGGGGACCACTAGCTCGCAACTCCAAGCTCCCCAACGACTTGCTGACCTTTCGCGTGTCGGTCGGAGAGGGGCGGGAAGCGGCGCCGCACTTGCACTCGGCGGGTGTCACCGACAGTTGCCAAGTCCGCCACCGCTTAGGAGATCAGTGCTGAACCTCAGGGTCGATGCAAAAGACCAATCGGCAACTCGCACCCTTGGCCACGTCCCCGAGTGCGGTCTGATGCTGACCCACCACGCCGAGAAATGAAGCTTCTGCATGTAGTCGGTGCGCGCCCGAACTTTCCAAAACTTGCGCCTGTCCACCGAGCCGGCAGCGAAGCCGGACTGTGTCAGTTCGTGGTGCACACCGGGCAGCATTACGACGATGCCCTGTCCGACGGATTTTTTCGTGATTTGGGGATTTCTCCGCCCGAGGTGAACCTCGCGGTCGGCTCCGATACACACGCCGTTCAAACCGCGCGTATCATGGAGCGTATGGAGCCGGTCCTCCTCAAGGAGCGACCGGACTGGGTGGTTGTTTACGGGGACGTGAACTCAACGATGGCGGCCGCTGTTGTTGCTGCGAAGCTCGGCATTCGGGTAGCGCATGTCGAAGCCGGCCTGCGCAGCTTCGATCGCACGATGCCTGAAGAAATCAACCGCATTGTAACTGACCGCCTGGCTAGTCTGCTTCTTACGCCGTCTCGCGATGCCGACGCACAGCTCCGGGCCGAGGGGGAACCAGACGATGAGATCGTATTCGTGGGAAACGTGATGATCGACAGTCTGTTCTATGCATTGCCGGCGGCGCGGGCCTCGGGCTTCCGTGAAAAACTGGGCGTCAACGGGTCGGCCGTTGTAGTCACACTCCATCGACCCTCAAATGTTGATGACCCCGTACGGATCGCAGTTCTGGCAAAGGTGCTAAGCGAGCTGGCGCTCGAGCGTGAAGTCGTGTTTCCGGCTCATCCACGAACAAAGCGTCGCCTTGAGCAAGCAGGACTCAGAATGGATGGGGTCCGGATGCTCGAGCCGGTTGGCTATCTCGAAATGCTCGACCTCATCGAGCACGCGTTTGCAGTTATCACCGATTCGGGCGGACTTCAAGAGGAAACGACTGCACTCGGAATTCCGTGCCTGACAATCCGTCCCAATACTGAGCGGCCGGTTACCATCAGCGAGGGGACAAACCGTCTTGTTCCGGATCCCGCAGACATCGTCGCGGAGCTCGAGCGGGTGTGCCGACCAGCCACGATGCCGCGCCCAGAGGGGTGGGATGGTCGGGCGGGGGAGCGAGTGATCGCTGCTCTCATGAGTCATTGCTGATGCTGCACCCTACAATTGGATTCCCGGGCAGCACGCGCATCGCGCAACGATTTCGCTTCCCCAGCGTCGACTGGGCTCGAGTCAGCCTAGGCTCGATGTCACACCTCTTTCAGGAAGCGTCGCTGTGTTTCATTTGATGCCGGCTGTTGCTCTTGGTGGGGTAGTCTCCGTTGCCTGGCTGCCGAGCAAAACGGCGCGCATGGCGCCGGTGGAACGCTCCGAGGTTGTTCGGATCATCTGTCCTCACGCATAAGCGGAAACCAGTATGTGTGGCTTGGCTGGTTTTTTCTGGGCGAGAGGCCGGGGACCCGACGAGATGCGGGGAATCGCTTCGCGAATGGCCGACGCCATCATTCATCGCGGGCCCGACGACAGTGGCGTCTGGGTCGATTCTACGGCCGGCATCGCCTTGGGGTTTCGGCGTCTGGCGATCGTCGATCTTTCCTCGCAAGGCCATCAGCCGATGCGGTCCGCGAGCGGACGGTACATCATCATTTTCAACGGCGAGGTCTACAATCACCGGGGGCTGCGCCGAGAGCTGGAATCCAGCGGGTGCAACTTCAGCGGGCACTCCGACACCGAGGTGATCCTCGCGGCTTTCGACCAGTGGGGAATCGAGCTCGGCGTCCGGCGTTTCATTGGGATGTTCGCGATCGCCGTATGGGACGTGAGGCGAGGGGCGCTTTCCCTGATACGCGATCGGCTCGGCATCAAACCGCTGTTCGTCTATCACCGCGACGGCTTGGTGAGCTTTGGGTCCGAGCTCAAAGCGTTGCTCGCAGGGCCCGAGTTCGACCGAACGATCGACACGTCGGCGCTCACATCGTACCTCCGCTACCTGTACGTCCCCGCGCCGCAGAGCATCTTCCGGCACGTCGTCAAGGTTCCTCCGGGCCACATTATTACAGTCACCGATCCGACCGCACCGCTGCCGGATTCGTCCCCATTCTGGTCGGCTGAAACGGCGGCCAAAGAGGGTCAGCAAGCGCAGTTCTCCGGCGGAGACGCAGATGCTATCGCCGAGCTTGAAACGCTTCTCGTCGACGCTGTGCGTCTGCGAATGCAGGCGGACGTTCCGCTCGGAGCGCTTCTCTCGGGTGGAATCGATTCGTCCGCAGTCGTCGCACTTATGCAGGCATCGGCAGATCGCCCAGTCAAGACATTCACGATCGGGTTTGACCAGCAGGAGTTCGATGAGGCCGCGCACGCGCGAGCGGTAGCGAGGCACCTTGGAACCGATCACACAGAGCTCAACCTCACCGGGGCGGATGCGCTCGCGGTGATCCCCCGATTGGCCGAAATGTTCGACGAGCCGCTCGCGGATCCTTCACAGATCCCGACCTTTCTGGTCTGCGAGCTGGCGCGGCGAGAGGTCACCGTCGCGCTCACCGGCGATGGCGGCGACGAATTGTTTGGGGGCTACAATCGGTACATCCAAGGCGAGCGACTGATCGCGGGATTTGAGCGCTTGCCCAGCTCGCTCCGGAAATTCTCTGCGTCACGCCTGACCAGCGTTTCACCTCGCGCGTGGAATCGGATGCGAGACACGCTAAAACCGGTATTTCCTGTTGCGGGCCGCACTCGACTGTTGGGCGAAAAGATGCACAAGATCGGCGATATGCTGCGCGCGGAATCGACGCAAGGTATGTATCGCTCGCTGCTCTCTGCCTGGCAGGATCCGGAAGACCTGGTGGTTGGTGGCCGCACAGCCGGAAGTCGGGGCGGCGCGATGGACAGCGACAGTGGACTCGCTCTCATGGAGCGGATGATGCTGGCTGATCAGACTTCGTATCTTCCCGATGACCTCCTCGCGAAGGTAGATCGTGCGAGCATGGCGGTCAGCCTCGAGGCGCGTGTGCCCATTCTGGATCACCGCGTTGTGGAGTTCTCGTGGCGGCTCCCCCGCAAATTCAAGGTGCGCGATGGCCGCGGCAAATGGATCCTCAGGCAGATTCTTTACAAGCACGTCCCCCGGGGGCTGGTCGATCGGGAGAAAATGGGATTCTCTGTCCCTCTCACGCAGTGGCTAGCGGGTCCGCTACGGGATTGGGCGGGAGACCTCCTGCTCTCAGGTGAGACAGACGGACTTTTGCGTAATAGCATAGTGCGCAGGGAATGGGACCTCTTCCTCGCGGGCGATTCTACTAACTCAGCTGGTATATGGAGCCTGGTGATGTTCCGCGCCTGGCAGCAACGATGGCAGTTATCGTCTGCAGACGAAGGCGTGGAATCCGGCCTCGCGACGTTTTGAGGGGGCGATACCGCTCGGCAGAGCGAATCTAGGCGCTGTTCGCGGGCTCGGGGCCGTCTTGGAAAGGGCGATGCCCGCGTCGGACTAGCATGTCTTGATAAACCCCGACGAGCTTACGTCCGACGACGCGCCATGCGTAATAATGTTCTGCTGTCTTTCGGGCTTCGTGGCCGAGACGACCGCGCAGATTGTGATCGCTCAGTACCTGGACGACGGCCGCCGCAAATTCCCTCGGGTCGTCGCGAATCATGATGTTGTGTCCATCAACAGTCTCCAGGCCCTCACATCCGACCGAGGTGGAAACCACCGCCTTTCCCATTGACCAGCTGTCAAGGATTTTGAGCCGTGTGCCTCCTCCGACACGGATCGGTACAATCGAGACGGCGGCCTCGGCGAAATGCGGTCGAATATCCGGCACGTGACCGTTACACGTAACTTCAGGGTGGAATTCGAAACGCTTTTTCTCGTCAGCCGAGGTTTTCCCGATCAGGTGAAACGTGCTTCCCGGACACCTCTCCCTGATGAGCGGCCACGCCTCTGCCAGGAAGAAGTCAACGGCGTCTCTGTTTGGAAACATGTAGGTTGGGCCGAGGAAGGCCACGCGTCCGGACACCATCTGATCCGGAGATCCCGGTCGGAAGAAATCGGTATCCACACCGTTGGGAATGACCGTTGTTCGCGCCCCGGGCGCCAGCGCACGCAGTCGCTCCGCGTCAACGTCCGACGTCATCACGTTGAGGTCGAACTTAGGGGATAGTCTTCGCTCGACTCGTTCCACAAGGTCTGCCTGATGCTTCACATAGCTTCGCACGACACGATTCGGAAAACGGTCTGCTTGGAGACGCAATAGATCGGATTCGAGGTTGTGGTGCGTGCATGCGGTCGGCAGCAGGGGGAGCGATGGAAGCCATCGATAAACGTCCATGCTGTCGAGGTGGATCATGTCTGGCTCGACGCGGTCGACTGCTCGCTTTAACTGTTGCCCGAAGCGCGCATCGCCGTACTCATAGAAAATGTAGGGCTCTCGCGATAGGACGCTCCTCAGATGATTA
>JBKKAY010000152.1:0-4880 GCA_046714195.1 Gemmatimonadaceae bacterium | reverse complement strand
GGCGTCGGCGACTGGATCGACTTCGATCTTTCGATCGTGCGCGGGCTGGCCTATTACACCGGCAAAGTGTTCGAGCTCTTCGACGCCAAGCGCGAGTTTCGGGCGATCTGCGGAGGAGGGCGCTACGACGACCTGCTCTCCACCATCGGTGGGGTCGACCTCCCAGCCCTGGGCTTTGGAATGGGCGACGTCGTGCTGACCGAGCTCCTGCGCTCCCGGAATCTTCTGCCCGCTCCCCAGCTCGGGGCGGAGTACTGGGTGGCCGCGGAAGACGATACGCTGCTGCCGGACGTGATGAGGGTCGCGGGGCGGCTGAGGGCGAAGTCCAGGAGCGTCGAATACGCTCTCAAGTCGCAGACGCTCGCCCGGCAGCTCAAGACGGCATCGAGTACCGGAGTGAAGAGCGTCGTTCTTCTGCGCCGGGATGATTATTCTAAGGGTAACGTGACGGTGAAGACTCTCTCCGATGGATCCGAGCGCAGCGTGCCGCTCGACGCTTTTCTCGAATCTCTCTAGCAAATGGCCGACGACAAGAAGCTGACAAGACGCGCCGACGATTTCAGCGCGTGGTACAACGAAACAGTGCTGCGGGCGGAGCTCGCCGACTACTCGCCGGTGCGCGGGTGCATGGTGATCAGGCCCCGCGGGTACGGGATCTGGGAGCGGATGCAGCAGCAGCTCGACACCATGTTCAAGGAGACCGGACACGAGAACGCGTACTTTCCGCTGTTCATCCCCGAGAGCTTCCTGAAGAAGGAAACGGAGCACGTCGAAGGGTTTGCCCCCCAGCTTGCGGTGGTGACCCACGGTGGAGGAAAGAAGCTGGAGGAGCCGCTGGTGGTGCGTCCCACGTCGGAGACCATCATCTACGCGATGTACGCCAAGTGGGTGCAGAGCTACCGTGACCTTCCCATCCTCATCAATCAGTGGGCGAACGTGGTGCGGTGGGAGATGCGCACGCGCCTGTTCCTGCGCACGCTCGAGTTCCTCTGGCAGGAGGGGCACACCGCGCACGCCACCCAGGACGAGGCGGAGCAGGAGACGCGCAAGATGCTCGGCGTCTATCGCGACTTCATGGAAGGCTACATGGCGATGCCGGTCGTCACCGGGATCAAGACCGACTCGGAGAGGTTCGCCGGCGCCGTGCGCACGTATTCGTGCGAAGGGATGATGCAGGACAACAAGGCGCTTCAGGCCGGCACCTCCCACAACCTCGGTCAGAATTTCGCCAAGGCGTTCGATCTGAAATTTCAAACGGAGGAAGGTGGCACCGAGTTCGCCTGGAACACCAGCTGGGGTGTATCGACGCGAATGATCGGCGGCCTCGTGATGACCCACGGCGACGACAAAGGCTTGCGCATTCCGCCGCTCCTCGCGCCCATCGAGATCGTCATCATCCCCATTTGGCGGAACGATGAGGACAAGGGGCGCGTGCGCGCCGCCGCCGCGCTCATCAAGGAAAGCCTCAGTGCCTGGGAGCGGAGGTCGCCCGGCCGCTTGCGCGTTCACGTCGACGATCGCGAGGGGATCAAGCCCGGCGCCAAGTACTACGAGTGGGAGCTGCGGGGGATTCCGCTCCGGATCGAAATTGGGCCGCGCGATCTCGAACAGAACCAGGCGATCATGGTCAGGCGCGATACCGGCGTCAAGCGTCCGGTACGACTCGATTCCGTCGGCGAGGATGCAGCCGAGATGCTGCACGTCATCCAGGCGACGATGCTGATCGACGCTCGCGAACGGCGTGAGCACAACAGCTATAGGGGCGGCGTCACCTACGACCGATTCCGCGAGATAATGGCGGGCGACGGTGGGTTCGTCTACGCTGGGTGGTGCGGCGGCGCTGCCTGCGAGACGGCTATCAAGGAAGAGACGAAGGCGAGCATTCGTGTATTGCCCGACGAAGAGTTTCGCTCGGCCGACGTACCCAAGACGTGTCTTAAATGCGGCAATGCCTCGACGGCGGAGGCACTGTGGGCAAAGGCATATTGACCAAGGGAAAGTCCGCGAAGCCGTCCACTCCGCCACGCGACGCCCCGACGGAAACCGGTTTCCCGCGCCACCCTGATGGTCTGCACTGCGAAGGAGTGACGCTGTCGGCGATCGCCGCCGAGGTCGGGACTCCGGCGTACGTCTACAGCTCGGCCGCCATCCGTGAGCAGTACGCGCGGCTGAACGCGGCACTCGGGAACCTCGACGCCCGGCTCCACTACAGCGTCAAAGCCAACTCGAGCATCGCGCTGCTCGCGCTCCTTCGCGAGCTGGGCGCCGGGCTGGATATAGTCTCGGGCGGCGAGCTCCATCGCGCGCTCAAAGCGGGATTCTCCGGTAAGGACGTCGTGTTCAGTGGTGTCGGGAAGACGGAGCGCGAGATGGAGGAAGCCCTTCGCGCTCAAGTCCTGCTCTTCAACGTGGAGTCCGAGGAAGAGCTGCGCGTCCTCGACAAGGTCGCCGAGAGACTGAAGGTGAAGGCGCGCGTCGCACTCCGCGTGAATCCGGAGGTTCTGGTCGACACGCCGCACCCCTACACCCGGACAGGCGAGAAGGGAATGAAATTCGGGATTCCCTTCGACGAAGCGCTCTCGGTGGGGAAGCTGGCGGCATCATTGCCGAACGTCCTCCTACTCGGCCTCGACATGCACGTCGGCTCGCAGATCTCGCAGTTCGCCCCGTACGAGGTGGGAGTGCAGCGGCTGCTCCACCTGCGCCGCGAGATCGAGCGCGAGACGATGATCAAGCTGGAGTATCTCGACATCGGGGGCGGGCTCGCCGTCACCTACGATGCCGAGCGCACGCTCGATGTCGGCCATTTCGGCGAAGTGATCACCGCTCTGGTGGGCGGCTCGGGGATGAAGATCATTCTGGAGCCCGGACGTTATCTGGTGGGCAATGCCGGCGTGCTCATCACCAAGGTGCTCTATCGAAAGCGCAGCGGCGGAAAGGAGTTCATCATCACCGACGCCGGAATGACCGACCTGTTGCGGCCGTCTCACTACAACGCATTTCACAGGATCGAGGCGGTGATTCCCACCGGCCGCACGACGGTGGCCGATGTGGTGGGTCCTGTCTGCGAAAGTGGCGACTTCCTGGCCCTCGACCGACAGGTAGACGACGCTCAGCCCGGACACCTGTTGGCGGTGCGCTCAACGGGGGCCTACGGCTTCGCGATGGCGTCCAACTACAACTCACGCCCGCGCCCGGTTGAGGTGCTTGTCGACGGCGACAGGTTTGGCGTGATTACCGAGCGGGAGAGCTACGACGACCTGGTGCGCAACGAGCGGCTCGAGCCTGAATGGAGGTACGTGTAGTGCGGATTGGACTGCTCGCTGACACTCATGATCGCGTGCCGGCGATAACGAACCTGCTGGAAAAGCTGAGCGACAAGGGCGTGAGCATCGTGATGCACGCTGGAGATTACTGCTCGCCCTTCAGCCTCGCGCCATATCACGAGCGGGGCATGGCGCTGCTCGGTGTGTTCGGGCGGAACGACGGTGACCGCGAATCGCTCTCGGCCTACGCCGCGCGCGGCATGGGCACCGAGATCTACGAATCTCCGCACAGCTTCGACGTGGGCGGGAAGCGAATTCTCCTGGTGCACGATCTCGCTGAAGTGAGCTCCCGCTCGATCGAATCGCACGACTTCGTCATCCACGGGTCCTCGCACCTCCAGGTACAGAAGACCATGGGCAAGACGCTGATCATCAATCCGGGCGAAGCGTGCGGCTGGATCCACGGCAAATGCACGGCGGCAATTCTGGACCTGGATACCGGAGAGGTGGAAAGCCTCACCCTATGAGCAGCCGGATTCTCATCATCGATTTCGGCTCACAATTCACGCAGTTGATCGCCCGGCGGGTGCGCGAGGCGCGGGTCTATTCCGAGATTCATCCCCCCAGCCGCACCGTCGAGTGGATTCGCGAATGGAAGCCGACAGGAATCATCCTGAGCGGTGGCCCCAACTCCGTGTACGGCGACAACGTGCCGCTGGCCGATCCTGCCGTGCTCGACATCGCTCCAGTGCTAGGTATCTGCTACGGAATGCAGCTCATCGCGCACATAGAGGGCGGGAAGGTGATCCGCACCGACCGCCGCGAGTACGGACGGGCTGAGATGCGGATTCTCGAACCGAGCGGAATCTTCTCGGGCTTCGACCCCGACGAGACCGTGACGACGTGGATGAGCCACGGCGATCACATCGAGGAGCCGCCCAAGGGATACCGGGTCACGGCCGAGAGCAACGGAAATCCGATCAGCGCTTTTCAACACGAGAAGCGTCCGATATTCGGCGTCCAGTTCCACCCCGAGGTCGCGCACACTCCGCGGGGCGGAGAGATCATCTCGAATTTTCTGTTCAGCGAATGCAAGGCGGAGCCGACATGGACGCCCGGTGCGTTCATCGACGAGGAGATCGCCCGCGTCCGGAAGATGGTGGGGAAGTCGCGCGTGATCTGTGGCCTGTCGGGGGGCGTCGATTCCTCGGTTGCCGCGGCCCTGGTGCACCGCGCGATCGGGGATCAGCTCACCTGCATCTTCGTCGACACGGGCCTCCTGCGCCTGCACGAACGCGAGCAGGTAGAGCGGACCTTCGGCGCACACATGGGACTCGAGCTCATCACCGTCGATGCCGAGGATCGGTTTCTCTCGGCGCTCGAGGGCGTCGAAGATCCGGAGAAGAAGCGCCACGCGATTGGTCACGCGTTCATCGACGTGTTCGAGGAAGCGGCGGCCAAAGCGGGCACGAACGTGGATTTCCTGGTGCAGGGAACGCTGTATCCCGACGTGATCGAGTCCATCTCGCCCAAGGGCGGCCCGTCCGTGACGATCAAGACCCACCACAACGTCGGGGGGCTACCCGAGCGGCTGCCATTCAAGCTCCTCGAGCC
>JBKKAY010000151.1:0-7670 GCA_046714195.1 Gemmatimonadaceae bacterium | reverse complement strand
GCGAAGTTGCGGCGCAGGTCGTTCTGGAGCTGGGCTTCGCCGCCGCCGGTCAACCGTTGTCCAAGACCGAAAAGCGTGTACGGAATGCTCGCTCGGAGGCTCGCGCCCGAAGTCGCGCGATCGACGTCGACCACGGCGAACGCCAGAGGATTGTCCAGCGATCTGGTCCCGACATAGGCCGCCGCTTCCGCCGCTCCGCGCCCTCCGGCTCTACGGGCGGTGAGGCCGATCTGGGCCTGATCGACGGCTTTCCTAGCGCGCTTCCTGATGGAGACCGGATCGGCCATCCGAGGATTCGTTGCCAGCTGCACGGCGGTAAGCGCTCCCGGGTTTTCGGCCTCGGGCATCGACATGCCAAAAAAATTCAGCGCGAGAACACCCGCGCCGCCTTCGATCGAGGCCCTGGCAAAGGCGTTCGTGATTCGCTGCCGCGAATATTCCCGGAACCCGCTGGTTTCGGTGCGCGCAATGTTTCCCCGGTAACGGAAATCCGAGAGCGAGCCGCTCGCTTTGCCGACCATTCGCCGGCTCCCGAAGCTGCCCTTCCACAGGCGAGCCTCTGCGAGCAACGGAACCGGAGCGGCGGCGCTCGACCGAATGTCCACCACCCCGCCGCCGGCGTTCCCGTAGAGCGAGGACGCGCTGCCGCGCAGCACCTCCACCCGCCCGACTGATTCGAGGTCCAGATAGTCGACCGGCGTCTGGCCATCGGGTAGTGTCAGCGGAATCCCGTCGCGCAGGACACGTATGCCGCGGACGCCGAACGCTGAGCGGGCGCCGAAGCCTCGAATCGAAATGCGCGGATCCTGAGACGGGTTGTTCCGGTTGGATACGGCGAGTCCCGGCACCACCGCCAGTGTTTCATCGAGAGCGAGATGGCGCTGTCCCGGGCGCGCCGAGTCGGGTCTGACGACTGAAAGGGCAGCGGGAACTTCCAGTGGCGATCTGTGCGCCCCGCGCGCACTCTCGACGATCACCGGCTCGAGCCGGGCAACCGTGGAATCCTGCGCGAGGCCACGGACGGAACAGAAGAGAAGCAGCCCGGCCGTTACTGGGGCGATAGAGTCGCTCCTCGGGGCCATCCTTCTCACCCCTCGTCCAGCACTTTCCTTACCGTCTGTATCAGGGCTTCGGAAGTGAACGGCTTCTGGAGAAACGCCTTGGATGGCTCGGCGAACCCGCGGCGAATGATGTCGTCGTCGGTGTAGCCCGACATGTACAGGGATTTGATCGACGGCCTGACTCCGGAAAGCTTTTCGACAAGGCCGCGGCCGTTGAGACCCGGCATCACGATGTCCGTGAGCACGAGATCGATGCGACCCTCTTCGCGCGTGGCGATGTCCATCGCATCGCGGCCGTTCATCGCGGGAAGAATCCGGTAGCCCTGCTTCTCCAGAATGCGGCAGGCGAGGCTCCGCACCGCGTCCTCGTCCTCGACCAGAAGGATGGTCTCCGAGCCGCGCGCCACTGACTTCGTAGTCGCCGAGTTGTCGCCGGCGCTGGTGAATGCCGCCGCGGCGCTCACTTCCGGCAGATATACCCTGATGGTGGTGCCGAGATGGGGCTCGCTGTAGATCCACACATAGCCGCCCGACTGCTTCACGATGCCGTAGACGGTCGCCAGTCCCAACCCTGTTCCCTTGCCGGCTTCCTTGGTGGTGTAGAAGGGATCGAACGCGTGCTCCTGCGTGTCCTTGTCCATCCCGACGCCGGTGTCACCTACGGTCAGTCCGATGTACCGCCCGGGGATCACCGGCGAATGCTCGCTGGTGTAATGCTCGTCGAGCTCGATGTTCATGGTCTCGATGTTGATGCGGCCGCCCTCGGGCATGGCGTCGCGGGCGTTGACGACCAGATTCACCAACACCTGTTCCAGCTGTCCCGGATCCGCGACGACGTAGCCTCGGGCGCCTGGCGTGCTGGAGATGGTGATGTCTTCTCCGATTAGCCGGCGCAGCATCGGCTCGACGCTGGTGACGACGGAGTTGAGGTCGAGCACCCGCGGCTGGAGAATCTGCTTCCGGCTGAAGGCGAGGAGCTGACGCGTGAGCGACGAGGCGCGGTCGGCTGCGCTCCGGATCTGTTTCACGTCATCGGCGCGTGGATCCGACGGATCGAACCCCTCGATGATGATCTCGGTGTTGAGGCGGATGACGGTAAGGAGATTGTTGAAGTCGTGTGCGATTCCGCCGGCGAGACGTCCGACCGCGTCCATCTTCTGCGACTGGCGGAACTGCTCTTCCAGAGAGCGGCGCTCCGAAAGATCGATCGACACGCCGACCAGGCCGACGATGGCTCCTTTGCCATCGAGAAACGGCGAGGTAGTGAGGAGTGCAGGGAAGCTTTTCCCCGATTTTCCCTGAACGAGGAATTCCCCGGTCCAGCTGCCGCCCGCCGCGGCGCGCTCCATCATCTCAGCCTGGTGTTCGCGCATGAACGGCGATGGCGTCAGGTCCTGCAGCTTTCGGCCGATCGCCTCTTCTGATGTCCAGCCGTAAAGATTCTCGGCGAACTTGTTCCAGAAGATCACCTTGCCCGCAGCGTCCGTTGCGACCACGGCCTGCTGCACCGCGTTCAGCAGCTGTGCCTGAAACCGGATTGCGGCTTCGGCGCGTGTCCGCTCGGTGACATCGGTCATCGCGCCGATCATGCGAATCGCGGCGCCGGCGCGGTCGCGCGACACGTAACCGCGGTCGATGACGGTGGCGTAGGTACCATCGGCGCGCTTATGCCGGTATTGATCACTCCAGCTTGACCCGCCGTGATCGATCACACCGTAGATCCCGGCCGTCACGCGCTCCTGATCGTCCGGATGGAGGTTGCCGTGCCACCACTCGATCTGTGGATGGATCTCCACCTGCTTGTGCCCGAAAACAGTCTCCACCGCATCGTTCCAGACGAGCGTATTGGTCCGAAGATCCCAGTCCCGGATCACATCGTTCGTGGCGCGCGCAACCATACGATAACGGTCTTCGCTGACGCGAACGGAGCGCTCGGCTCGCCGCTGCTCCGTGACATCGACCACGATTCCCACCGCGGCGACGACTTCGCCCTCCGAATTTCGTACCGGGGAGGAGCTCATTCGCACGAATCCCTCCGTCCCGTCCCCCCGGAGGATCCTGATCTCCTCGCCACGCACCGACTCGTTGCGAAGAACGGTCCGTGCCAGGGGCCAGTCGAGCGACGAGAGCTGACTCCCGTCCTCGGAAAACCCAACCAGCTCGCGATATCCGGTGAGGTCCGGGGCAGGCTTGAACGAAGTGCGAAAGATCTCCGTCATCTGAGCATTGACCGACACTAGACGCCCCGATGGAACTTCTGCCACGACGAAGCCGACGGGCATCTGCTGCTGGACCGCGTGCGCCAGTGTGCGCTCAGCGACGAGCCGGAGCTGGATGTCGTGAACCGCTCGCTCGGCCATTCGATGCTGGACTCCAGCCATCACCGACTCGCCGATCGTGCGGAGAACGTTCAGGTCGCGCTCGGTCCAGTCGCGCGGCTGCGAGTCGAGCGCGCACAGCGCGCCCAGCACATTTCCCTTGTCCGTGATGAGCGGAACGCCGGCGTATGCCCGGACGGTGAGTGATTCCGGCGGATCGCCCGGCGTGAGATCGTCTGGAACGACGACTTCTCTTCCTGACTTCACCACCTCCGGGCAAAAACATCCTTCCAGGGAATCCCAACCCGGTGTCATCAGCTCGCCGGCCCCTGCCGCGCTCTTGATGAATTGCTTTTTCTCGTCGACGAGCGAGAACGCGACGGTGGGAACTCCCAGGAGCTGGACGGCCAGGCTGGTGAGATTATCGAAAAAATCTTCCCTGCACGTCCCGAGAAGCCCGGTACGCTGGAGCTCGGCAAGGCGGCCGGAATTTGTTAGCGCTTGGGGGTTGGACAAGAACGTGACCGGCCGAGGGAAACTCACTTACAGTAGACTACTGAGGCCCCTGCCTCGGCACAAACACGGACGCGCCAAACGACCGTGCTCCCGCCCCTCTTGTACCCGCGCTCCCAGTCCAGATACTTCTCGTCGTAGAACCCTTTCGGAAAGAAGCGCAGGAATTTTCGCCTGCACCTGAGCACCGGCAGCGCGAGGATCGGACCAGCCGCCACGCGAAAGACCGATCAAACTCCGCTGACGGCCCTTTTCGTTCTGGGTGGAGTAGGTCTACGGGCTCGCGAGAGCGGCAACGTAAGGGTAAACACCGAACCAACTCCCACTTCACTCCGCACCGACAGGTGGGCACCCATGCCTCGCGCCAGGCCGCGGCTGATTGCGAGGCCGAGCCCGGTTCCATCAGTCGTGCGCGTGAGGCCGCTGTCGAGCTGAACGAAAGGCTCGAACACCGCGTCGAGCTTGTCGGAGGGAATCCCCTGCCCGGTGTCCTCGACATCGATCGCGACGGAGTCCCTTTGCTCGGAGCAGCGCACTGTCACGCGGCCGCCCGCCGCGGTGAACTTGACGGAGTTGGAAAGAAGGTTGACGAGGATCTGGCGCAGCTTGTCGGGATCCGTGCGCACGAACACTGCTCCCGATGGGAGCTCGCACGAATACTCGAGCGACTTGGCACGGGCGAGCGAGCCGATGATCGCGTCGAGCTCGGAGATCAGCGCGCGCACCGGGACGTCGACCATGTCGTAGTGCAACTCGGTCGCCTCGAGCCTGGTGTAGTTGAGAATGTCGGTGATGATGCGAAGCAGGTGCTCCTGACTTCGCTTGATGCGCTGGAGGTCCGAGCGCTGGCCGTCGGTGAGCGGTCCCTGGAGTTCCATCTCGAGGAGGTCGACGTAGCCCCCGATGGAATTGAGCGGAGTGCGCAGCTCGTGGCTCATCACGGCGAGGAATTCCGCCTTCGATCGATTGGCGGCATCCGCGGCAGCGCGCGCTTTTTCCACTTCGTTTATCGCGGCGCGCATCTCCTCGTTGGTGAGAGCGAGCTCGTGCGCGAGAGCGCGCGCTTCCTGGGTCTGCTCCTCGAGCTGGCGAGCCTGCTTCTGGAGGAGATCGTTCGCCTCCTCGAGCGCAGCCATGCGGGCAGCCGCCAGCGCGCGCTGCCGGGAAATCCGCAGAGCACGGAACACCGCGTTGACCTTGGAGAAGATGAAAGGCATATTCGCGCCCGGTTTGTGGGCTCTTCTAGGAGACGACCGTTTTACACCGGCGGACACCCTGTTGGTGCGGTGACGCGGGTTGAGCGCGAAAGCGGGGCAATAACGCAGATTTGTGATATTCTCCCATGGTCGGCGAGGGCTGTGGCTCTTGAGCCCACATCTCATTTGTCTGAGGGTGTATCTTCAATCTCGTCAGACCGGATAGCTCAGTTGGTAGAGCAAGCGGCTTTTAACCGCTAGGTCGTGGGTTCGAGCCCCACTCCGGTCATTTGAAGAATCGAACCAACGCTACGCGCTGACTGCGAACCGCTGTCAGCCGTCCGCTTAGCCGAGAATCCGCGCGTAGCGGAGAGCAGGTCGCGGATAGCGCGTAGCGTGGCAGTTCTCCTTTGCAGTCCTGTTAGATCCGTCCCGTCTCTCTCGCCGCAAGAATAGTCTGTACATCGTCGGTGATCATCCCGGCGCAGCCGAGCCCCCACAGCTCCAGCGCCTCATTCGGATCGTTGACGGTCCAGATGTGCACTGGTTTCCCCGCCGAGCGCATCAGCGCGGCGAGGCGCCTGACCGGGAGCGGGAATCCGCGGTACTTGCGCGGAATGCAGAGAGCGGCCGGCTCGACCTGCACAGACTCCCCCGTTGGCAGAAACGACCTGGCGATCAGGCGAACGAGTCCGTCGCGCGAAGGGCCTCGAGCGATCCGCGATCCATTGAAAGCGACCAATGCTTCCTCGTGGAAGGAATCGACCAGGCAGCGATCCTCTGCGCCGTGTTTCTCGATCAGCACCCGTACCGCCCTGGACGCGCGGGGGGTCTTCACCTCGATGATGAGGGGCGTGGATGGAAAGGTCTCGATCACATCGGCTAGTGGCGGGATGCGACACGGACGCCGGATCTCCGGGTGCGACGTCACGCTCTCGAAGCGGAATCCGGCATCCAGCGAGCGAAGCTCCGCGTAACTCATGTCGGCCACAGCGCCGGTTCCTTCTGTCGTCCGATCGACGGTAGCGTCGTGAATCACTACGACTTCTCCATCCGAGGAGAGGTGCACATCGAGCTCGATCGCGTCGGCGGCGTCAGCGACTCCGCGTGCCATTGCCTCGAGAGTGTTCTCCGGCGCGCGGGCGCGACCGCCGCGGTGCGCGATTACCGGCCTGGCCCCGATGTCGAAAAGGACGTTCAAGAAGTGTCGCCGGCGGCGGGCATCGGGGATACCTGAATGCCGGACTCGACGCGTTTCATCATCGCCACGAAGGCAGTCGCCGCTTCAGGCTCGAACTCCGTGCCCGCGCGTGCCTCGATGTAGGTGATGATACGGGCCGGCTCCCACGCATCGCGGTACGGCCGGCGTGTGCGCAACGCATCGTACACATCGCACACGTGTATCAGCTTGCTCGCCTTGTGACAGTCGCGTGGATAGTGGCACTTGGGATACCCGTGACCGTTGATCATGATGTGATGCTCGTGCGCGACTGCGGCGGCGAGATCGAGCCGGCGGCCGCTCTCGATTATCAGCTTGGCGCCATCCGTCGGGTGATTCTGAATGATGCTGCGCTCGTCGTCGGTGAGCTTGCCTGGCTTGTTCAGGATGTCGGACGGGATGTTCACTTTCCCCAGGTCGTGAAGAAGGCCGGCGATTCCGAAGGTCCGCACGTCGTCCGATGACAGCTCCAGCGACTCTGCCAGGGCCATCGTCAGGACCGAGACATTCAGGGAATGAGTGGTTGTGTATTCGTCGAACTCCTTAAGCTGCAGCAGCGGGATGATCATGTCCTGATCGCCGTGCATCGCCATCGACAGGGAGCGCACCACCGCCTCGGCTTCGGCGAGGGGAAGCTTCCCGCGCTCCTTCACGTCACGATGCATCGACTGAATGGACGCCGCCTCTTCGCCAAGCGAATATGCGGTCGTCGCGAGGGGAACCTCGACCGTGGGCTCCGAGGGGAGCTCCGCGGATGACCCCTTGATGCCGAGAGCCCCAATCCGGATTCCCGTCCTCCGTCCCGGTTGAATCGTGGAGGAGTCGATGAAGGCGAGTGTGATGCGCGCCATCATCTCCTCGAGGAACTCCTCGTACTCCTCCCGCGTCACGTTCGGCTCGAGCTCTATCCTTTGCACGCCGGCTTGCGCGAGTCTGATTCCCCATTCCCAGTCGCCGAGGGCGCGCAACACCGTCTCGCCGTAGATGGTTTCCTCTCCAAGGAAGGAGAACTGGGGGCGAGGATCGTGCTGCTGGAGGTCGCGAAGGCATTGGTAGGACCGGTCGACGGCGCGCTCGCGCGAAGGATGTCCGTCGTTGTAGAGCGCCATGGTCGATACGGCCTGGCCGAACGAGACGAGAAACTTGAGCGGCTCACTCATCGGCAGCCTCGACGCGAACGAGCTTGGCGCGAACCTCGGGATCCTTGCTTCGCTCGGCGAGACCGAGCGCGAATGCGGCTGTTGCGTCGGTCCTCCAGAAAGCGACTATCGCGCCCAGGGCGGCCAACATCTCCGGCGTCGCGGGTCGCAGGCGCTGGCGGAGCGGCCAACGCCCTTCCGTGACGACGAGATCGAGAAGCCAC
>JBKKAY010000150.1:0-2838 GCA_046714195.1 Gemmatimonadaceae bacterium | reverse complement strand
CCGATCGGCACCGGATTTCTCTACGTAAAGAAAGAGAAACAGAAGCAGCTCTGGCCGCTGATGGCGGCGGCGAAAGAGCAGGACGAGAACATCAGAAAGTACGAGGAGATCGGCACCCACCCAGCCGCGAACCACAATGCCATCTCCGCCGCGCTGGCATTCCACAAGGGCATTGGCGCAGACCGGAAAATCGCCAGGCTGCGCTATCTCCGCGACCGGTGGGCGAAGCGGCTCGTGGCCGAAAGCCCGAGAGTGCGGGTGCTGACGCCGCTCGACGACAGACAGTCGGGCGCGATCGCGTTGTTCAACGTGGATGGAATCGACAACGTGCAACTCGGAGCGTGGCTGTTCAGTGAGCACCGGATCGTCAACACTCCGATCGTCCACCCCGAGTTCAGGGGCATCCGCATCACGCCCAACGTCTACACAACCGTCGACGAGATCGATGTGTTTGCCGACAAGGTGCTCCACGCCATAAGAAAGGGAATTCCAAACCCCAAATCGACTAGCTGATGACCGTAATTCTCTTCATTGCAACAGGATTGGCCGCCGGACTTCTCGCGGGCCTGTTCGGAGTTGGCGGCGGGATCGTGATCGGTCCGGCGCTGATATTGTTCGCCGGATTCGCGCCTAAGCTGGCCACCGGGACATCGCTAGGCACCCTCCTCTTGCCTGTCGGTGCGTTCGCGGCGTGGGAGTATTATCGCCGCGGCAATATCAACATCACGGCGTCGCTGTGGATTGCGCTTGGCCTCCTCGTCGGCGCGTGGGTCGGCGCCAGACTCGCGCAAAACATCTCGGGGCCCACGCTGCAGAAATCCTTTGCTGTCTTTCTCCTTCTGGTCGCGATCCGCCTTTGGACGAAAGCATGACTCGAAACCGCGCCCGACACCCTGACGTAAAGCACGTGTGTACGTAACTCTGTTCAAGCTTGCCGGGTTCGCGGCGCCCGCCTGGATTCTGCTGATCTTCCTGCCGAAGTGGGGCGGCACGCGCTGGCTGGCGCGCAGCGCACTGTTTCCCGTGCTGATCTCCGTCCTCTATGTGATCGGGATCGCGCTGGTGATAAGCCAATCGGGAGTCGCGTTCATGCGGGACTTCGGCGACGTCGAAGGCGTCACCCGGCTGCTGGCGCGCCAGGACATCGCCATCGTCGCGTGGATCCACATCCTCGCCTTCGATCAGCTCGTAGGCCTGTTCATCTATCGCGACAACATGCACCACCGCTACGTCCCCATCGTGGTCCAATCGATTCTTCTGTTCTTCACCTTCATGCTCGGCCCGGTCGGATTTCTCTCCTACTATTTGCTGCGGCTCGCACGCAGCCGGTCACTGTGGGGACAAGAGACGAGCATGAAGTGACGGCGCCCGGGCTAGGCGCGATCGTCAGCGCTGGCTGGAGCCGTCTCATGGAGACTCGCTGGATCACCTGGGGCGGCTTTCTGGGGATCGGGCTCGGACTCTTCTGTCTGGCGATCGCGGCGATCCAGGGGCCGCTCATCCCGCCGGAAGGTGAGCTGCACAAGGCGATTACTTTCGACATTGCCGTCGGCATCTACCTTCTCACGCTCGCGTTTCTGGTGCCGGATGCCGGCTTCAGCGATAAGGGACGACGGCGCTGGATCGGCTGGTCGATCGGAGTGTTCGTGTTCAGCTACTCGATGGAGACGATCCAGACCCTGCGGGGGCTCGATCCGCGGTTCTCACGCGTTGCTTCCGTACCCGATCAGATCCTCGGGGGTGTCTTCGGGCTCACAGCAATCGGGATGATCGTCCTGTTCGTCATCCTGGCGAAGGGATTCTTTAAGCGCGGTCGGAGCGATGCGCGGTCACCAGTGCTGCTCGCGATCAGGTACGGATGCGCCGCGACGGTTGGCGCGTTCGCTGCCGGTCTCTGGATGAGCGCTCTTCAGGGAAGACACACGGGAGCGGCCGGGAATATCCTGCCGCTTCATGCGCTCGGGTTTCACGGGCTTCAGGCGATTCCGATCATTGCGCTCCTGCTGGTCTGGTCGGGAGCCAGCGACAACGAGGCGCGGCGGTACGTCCATTTCACCGGAATTGCCTGGCTCGCCGCCTGCGCCGCCGTCGCGTGGCAGACCTTCGTCGGTCACTCGGTGCTAGAAATCGCGCCCGCGACGCTTGCATCGGCGTTCTTCCTCGCCGCGTGGGCTGCGATCGCGCTCCTGGCATTCTGGCGCTGGGCGCGAGTGACACCGTCGTTCAGATGGCGCGTATCTCCGGATACTTCCAGAACGCCCAGATAAAGTACGTGAGCATTATCACTCCACCGCTGAAGATCGCCCACTCCACTCCCACCACCTTCGCGATCGCCCCGGCAATGAAAGATCCGAACGGGGTGAAGCCGACGTAAACGAACACGTAAGTCGCCATGACGCGGCCTCTCAGCTCGTCGGGTACCACCGATTGCAGAATGCCGTTGGCCAGCGCGCCGTTGATCAGCATGGTGAGGCCGAGGAAGAGCAGCACTACCGCCGCGAGCGGCACGGATCGGACGAACGCGAACAAGATCGTCAGCAGCGCAAACGCGAACGCCGTCGAGCCGAACAATCTGCCCCGGCGAATTCTCGGTCCGAGCGCAGCGAGGAGGAGTGCCCCGGTAAGGGCGCCGACGCCGACGAAGCTAAGCAGGGCGCCGTATCCGCCGGCCCCGGTTCCCAGCAGATCGCGGGCGACCACCGGCATCATCGTCAGGTACTGGAACCCGAAGATCGAGTAGATGGCGATCACTCCCATGATTCCGGAAACCACGCGCGTGGTCCGGATGTACTCGAGCCCCTGCTTCATCTGCTCGAAGGGTGAGACGAGGTTCTGCAC
>JBKKAY010000149.1:0-4071 GCA_046714195.1 Gemmatimonadaceae bacterium | reverse complement strand
GGCCGCGCCGAGTAGTCGAAATCGGGGAGAGTGATTCGCGGGAGCCGCTTGCCGATCGCCTTCTCGATGGCGCGCAGATCGTTCTCTTCTTCCGGCGCCACGAAGGTGAACGCGTCGCCCACGGCTTCGGCGCGGGCAGTGCGTCCGACCCGGTGGATGTAATCGTCCGGCGCCTGCGGCACGTCGAAGTTCACCACGTGACCCAGCGCCTCGATGTCGATTCCACGGGCGGCGATGTCGGTGGCGACCAGCACCCGGTACTGTCCGTTCTTGAATCCGGCGAGAGCGGCGGTGCGCTGCGGCTGCGATCGATTTCCGTGAATCCGCTCCGCCTTGACCCCGCGCTTCACCAGCTGCTCCGCCAGCCTGTTGGCCCGGTGCTTGGTGCGCGTGAACACCAGCGCCTGGGTCACGTCGTCGCGCTGGAGCAGCGCCATGAGCAGGCCCGGCTTGAGATCCTGCCTCACCGGATAGATGGCCTGGGTGATTCCGACCGCGGGCAGCGACCGTCGTCCGAGATCGATGGACTTGGGGTTGTTGAGCATCTCGCGCGTCAGCATTGCGATCGCCGGCGGCATCGTCGCGCTGAAGAAGAGCGTCTGCCGTTTTTTCGGGACGAGTCTGAGTATCCGCTTGATGTCGGGGAGGAATCCCATGTCGAGCATGCGGTCCGCCTCGTCCAGCACCAGAAACTCGATGTTGTCCAGCTTCGCGTACGGCGCCCTCAGGTGGTCGAGCAGCCGGCCCGGTGTGGCGATCAGCACATCGACGCCCGCTCGCATGGCGTGCTCCTGGGGAGCCATGCCAACTCCGCCGTATACCGCGGCAGCGGTGATCGGGGTGTGGACGGCCATGGAGTCGAGCGCCGCCAGGATCTGCGCCGCCAGCTCGCGCGTCGGCGTTATCACGAGCGCGCGCGTCTTCCCGCGCGGCCTGTCGATCAGCTGGTGCAGAATCGGCAGTACGAACGCCGCCGTTTTCCCGCTCCCCGTCATCGCGCACGCGAGCACATCGCGTCCTTCGAGAGCGGCGGGAATCGCTTCTGACTGGATGGGGGTGGGTCGCTGGAAGCCGAGCTCTTTTAGTCCTTTGTGGAGGCTCGGGTGGAGCTTGAGTGAAGAAAACGGCAGGGTGGCGCCTTGTTTGAGTGGTATGGTCTATCTAGGTCTATGGATCATAAGGCACTCGGACCGCACATGTGAAACGGAGCAGAAACTCGCCTCGCGTCCGCCCGTATGCAGGTGTAAAGGGGCGACAGTCTGGATTTCCTGCGTAATCCGGCGCAGAATTCGGCTGTGAACCGCGCGCTCACCCAGAGGAATAAGTAATCCTGCAGAACCAGGCTGCTCCACCCGCCGCACCCGGGCATCCCACCTTCGTTTTCCAGGGCAACGATGGAACCTCTCCGAGCGCGATATATGAGGGCTTCCGCGCCCAAAGGCGCGAGCTGACCAATCAGCTCGAGGATCTGGAGAGCACGCGCGAAGAGATTTCGTCGACTCTCATGGGGTTGCCCCCTTCGAGTTCACAACGGGCGGTGCTGGAGACCCGGCTGACCGATATCAACAAGAGGATATCCGTCGTCGATGAGATGCTCGCCACCAACTCCGCTTCGTTGGCGCAGGCCGCGGCCGTTCCCAACGCCGTCGTACAGCCGCCGCGCGCGGTGCAGCAGGGGCCGCCGGAGGAAGTCTACATCGCTGGAACGATCTTCATGGCAATCGTGCTTTTTCCCCTGTCCGTCGCTCTCGCCCGGCGGATCTGGCGGAGGAGCGTGACCGCGGTCACGACCTTCCCGCGTGAGCTCGCCGACCGGCTAAGCCGGATGGAGCACGCCATCGAGGCTACGTCCATCGAGGTCGAGCGAATTGGCGAGGGACAACGTTTTCTCACGCGCCTCTTCACCGAAGGCGAGCAGGCTCATGCCCTCCCCAGCGGCGCGAGTGGGACAGCCGCTCGCGGATCACACCTCCACGAGCGGAAGCTGGGAACGCCGGAGCGGCTTCCGTAGCTCCGGCGTCAGCGTCGCTCCTTCTTTCCGCTTCTCGCGTTAACCGATCGGAATCTGATGCTTGTTGGCGGCGAGCCAGCGATCGAAGTTGAGGAGCTCCGGGTTGAGCTTCTTCGTCTCGCTGATGCTCCGCGCGTCACAGCAGTCCTGCTCGAACTCGGTATTGAACTGGAACATGTTGCCGAGGTCGTCGGCACCAGGGAACCCGAAGGCACGGAACGCAGCGGGCGTGACCTCGTTGTAGCGGATCTGCTGGCCCAGCGCTTTGCTGAGCGACTTCGCCATCTGCGCGCCGGTGAGGTGTCCGCCGGCGATCCCGACGGTCTTCCCGATCCACTCGTCTCCTTCCTCAAAGATTCGATACGCGGTCTTTCCGATGTCTTCAGCTGCGATCCCCGCCAGCTTCTTCTTTCCCATCGGCAGCGTGATGGTGAGCTTGCCATCGGCGCCTTTCTTGGGTCCCATTCCGAAATGGATGAAGTTGTCCCAGTAGAATGAGGTGACCAGGAAAGTCGTCGGCACTCCCAGCTCGGTAAAGATCCCGTTGGCTTCGCCCTTCGCATCGAAATGCGGAACCTTGTACTTGCCCATCAGCGTCGGCATGCGGTCGTCCGAGAGCGGAATCGATTTCCGCGTGTCCTCAAGCGTGGACCAGATGACGTGCTCGACTTTGGCGTCCTTCGCCGCCTGCGCCATGTTGCGCGCCTGACTGAGCTCTTTCTCGGGCTTCATGTGCTCCCAGAAGAACGTCACGCAGAATGCGCCGTGCGCATCTTCGAACGCTTTCTTCAGGCTTTTTACGTCATCGGCGTCGCCCTTCACTACCTCGGCGCCGAGCTCAGCGAGCGCCTTCGCTTTATCGGAATTCACATCCCTCGTGATCGCGCGCGCCATAAACGGTCCATTCTTGTCCTCCATTATCGCGCGCACCAATCCCCCGCCCTGAGCACCTGTGGCACCCACCACCGCGATAATTTTCTTGTCGGCCATTACAATCCTCTCGAGAAAAGGTCTTAACTGCCCGGACGGCTGTTTAACGTCTTCCTGCTGGAACCGGATTTGCTTTCAATAGGCCGTAGTCCACCCATAACCAGAGCGAGCTGAACGCCATGAAAATGTCACATATACAGAAGCAGCGCACTGTTGCCGCCGTCTTTGTCGCAGCCTCCTTTGGCCTCGGCGCCTGCGCCAGCATGAGCAAGAAGGAGCAGGGAGCAGCCACCGGCGCCGCCGCTGGTGCGGTAATCGGCGGAATCATCGGTAACCAGACCGGGTCGACTGCCAGGGGCGCCATCATCGGCGCGGTCGTTGGCGGAGCCGCGGGTGCGGTCATCGGTCACCAGATGGACCAGCAGGCCAAGGAGCTCGATGCCAGCATCCCGGGCGCGCGGGTCGAGCGCGTCGGCGAAGGCATTCAGGTCACCTTCGATTCCGGACTTCTGTTCGCGTACGATTCAGATGTGATTCAGCCCACGGCGCAGGCGAATTTCAACGCGCTCGCCGCCAGCCTCAAGAAGTACCCTGAGTCTGAGCTGCTCATCGTCGGCCACACCGACGCCACCGGGGACGATTCATACAACCAGCGCCTCTCGGAGCGCCGCGCCAATGCCGCCGCCGCATATCTCGAGACGCAGGGTATCGCGAGATCACGTGTTCGGACATCGGGTCGGGGAGAGTCCGAGCCGGTTGCCAGCAACGATGCGGAGGATGGCCGTCAGCAGAACCGCCGCGTCGAAGTAGCGATTTTCGCGAGCGAGGCGTACCGCCAGCAACTTATGAAGGGCAACAGCGGGAACTAGCACTCCGCGCAGTACGATGCGAGATCTGCCCACTCGGCCATGCCGGGTGGGGCAGATTTTTGTCAGCGCTCCAGTCGTCTTACGGCGTGGACCGCTTTCGTCCCGCGACGACGAGAACCGCACCCACTGCGATCGCCGCCAGTCCGGCAATGGGTGGAACCATGCCCTTTTCCTCGGCTTGGACTTTGATCGGCCCGACCTCGACATCCGTGCGGTTCTTGGTGTAGCCAATCCCGCCCATCGCGGCAACGACGGCGCCAG
>JBKKAY010000148.1:0-4110 GCA_046714195.1 Gemmatimonadaceae bacterium | reverse complement strand
TCGAAGCGGGGAGCGAAGTGGGCCTCTACTACGACCCGATGCTGGCGAAGCTCATAGTCTGGGGCGCGGACCGTGAGCAGGCCGTGCGCCGGATGCGCCGCGCGCTCGTCGATCTGGTGATTCTCGGCGTGGAGACCTCACGCGATTTCCACATCCGTGTGATGGACGACGCCGAGTTTCAGCGCGGCGACATCGAGATCCAGTGGCTGGAGCGCCGATTGCCGTCACTGCTGGAGAAACGTCCGAGGGACGAGTCGGTGCGTATTGCGACAATCGCGGGAGCGCTTCTGGCGGAGCGGGATCGAACGGCCCGCGCCAGCTCGAGCGCTTCGAGTCCAACCGCCGCGACGCAAAAGGATCGGCCGGGGGACGTCGCCGAGTCGTGGAAGCAGTTCGCGCGCGTCGACGGCCTGAGGTACTGATGCCGACAGTCAGTGTTCAGATCGAGTCGATTGCCGCGGGCGGCGACGGAGTCGGACGAACCGACGGCCTGGTGGTGTTCGTTTCCCGCACAGCCCCGGGTGACCTCGTCACCGCGCAGATTTCCGGAAAGGGTCACTTTGCGCGGGGAGCGCTTCGCAGCATAGTCACGCCGTCGCTGGTACGGGTCGATCCTCCATGCCCTCATTACACGCGCGACCGGTGCGGCGGGTGCCAGGTACAGCATATGAGCTACGACGCGCAATTGGCGGCCAAGCAGCTCATCATCCGCGATTCGCTGCAGAGAATCGGCAAGCGTCCGGTCGACCCCCCGCCAATAGATCGCAGTCCCAAGGAATGGCGGTATCGCACCAAGCTGACTCTCACCATGCGGCGGCGCGGCGCGCGGTGGATCGCGGGGCTGCATCCGTACGACGACCCGTCCCACGTGTTCCCGCTCGCCGACTGTCCGATCACCGACCGGCGGGTGGTGGCTACGTGGCGGGAAGTGATGGGCGCCGACGCGTACTTCCCCGACGAGCGGGAGCTCCGTGGCAGCGTACGGATCACCAGCGGCGGCCCGACCTTCGTGATGATGGGCGGCAAAGCCTGGGCCGCGCGCGATCAGTTCTCTGCAGCGGTGCCAAACCTTTCGGCGCTCTGGTGGGAGCCGGAGGACAATGGACAGCGGCGGATGGTTTATGATCGGCGTTCCGATCGCTCGCCGAGCGCGTCGTTCGCCCAAGTGAATGCGGAGGTCGCCGCGGAGCTGGCCGCGTATGTGGTGACGCGCATCCAGTCGTACGCGCCCAAGTCCGTCGTCGACGCTTACGCCGGAGCTGGGCACACGGCAACGGCTTTGGCCTCGGGTGGCATTCAGGCGACCGCCATCGAGCTGGACGCCGAGGCGTCCGCGTGGTCGGCAGCGCAGCTCGCCCCCCCCTCGCGGGCCGTTCACGGACGGGTGGAAGACGTCCTTCCGGAGCTTCTCCCGGCGGACGTCGTCGTCCTCAATCCGCCGCGCGCCGGTGTGGACATCCGGGTCGCGGAAACACTGGAGGCCCGCGCGGCGGACACGCCGCGCATAGTTTATGTCAGCTGCAACCCGGCGACGCTCGCGCGCGATCTGTCGCGGATGCCCAGCTATCGCATCGAATCCCTCCGCGCATTCGACATGTTCCCGCAGACTGCGCATGTCGAAACCGTTTGCGAGCTGGTGTCGGCGGGTTCCCCAGTATGAAGTACGTCGTGGAGCTGAATGGCGAGCGGCACACCGTAGCGCTCGATCCGGAAGGCATGCGCTACGAGGGCGGCGAGCCCGTGCACGCCGAGCTCTCCGAAATCGAGGCGAGTCCGGCCACGATCGTGAGGATCGGCACCGCGGTCCATCGCGTGGTGGTTCAGAAGCGCCAGGGCCGGGGCAGGTACACCCTCTGGGTCGACGGTTACCGGTTCGAGGCCGAGAGCCTCGACGAGCGGACCCGCGCCATTCGGGACATCTCCGCCGCCAGCGCCGGTCCTGTCGGCCCCGCGCCGATCATCGCGCCGATGCCGGGCCTGATCGTTCGGGTGAGCGTCTCGGTTGGGGATCGGGTCGAAGCCGGCCAGGGGGTGGTCGTCATCGAGGCGATGAAGATGGAAAATGAGCTGCGGGCGACAGCGGCGGGGGTGGTTCGGAGCGTAGAGGTGGCGGCGGGGATGGCGGTGGAGAAGGGGACACTGCTGGTCGCGCTCGAGTGAGCTGACTACGGACTGCGAACTGCGAACTAACTGCGGACCAGGAACCGTCCGAATTAGTGAGGTACAGGGTCTTGTCCGAAGTCCGCAGTAGGTCCGGAGTCCGCAGTTAGTTCGCAGTCCGTAATCTCCTACGAGCAAGCCCTTATCCAGGCCTAGGGGAATCGGACGGTAACAGGTTGACACTCCCCCCTGCAGCGGATAAGTTAAAAGGCTGTCGTAAAACCACTTAGTCGCTGTTAAGACCGCTTGGAACCCTACTCAACAAAAGGGGGCCGGCTCCTACATACGTTCTGTCTGATATGAAAACCTACTCCGCGACTCCGCGGGACATCGAGCACCAGTGGTACCTGGTCGACGCCGACGGCATTGTCCTCGGTCGCCTGGCTACCGAGGTCGCGAAGATCATCCGCGGCAAGCACAAGCCGATGTACACCCCGCACATGGACACCGGCGACAACGTGATCGTGATCAACGCATCCAAGGTCCGCGTCACCGGAAAGAAGGCGGAGCAGAAGCAGTACTTCAGGCACTCCGGCTACATGGGCCACGAGCGGTTCACGCCGTTCGCCACGATGCTCGAGAAGCACCCCGAGCGCGTGATCGAGAAGGCCGTCTACGGCATGCTGCCCAAGACCGCACTCGCCCGCCAGGAGCTCCGCCGCAAGCTGCGCGTCTTCGCCGACGACAAGCACACCCACGGCGCCCAGCAGCCGAAAGTTCTCGACCTCAACAAGAAGAGTGAGAAGTAATGCCGGATAGGACGCACACCATCGGACGACGCAAGGAAGCGGTCTGCCGTCTGTACATCACGCCGGGCTCGGGCAAGTGGTCCGTCAACGGACGCACCCTCGGCGACTATTTTCCGCGCCCTGCTCACGTCTCCGCGATTCAGCAGCCGTTCACCGTCACCGACACGCTGGGACGCTATGACGTCAAGGCGAAAGTCGAGGGCGGCGGACTCACCGGCCAGGCAGGCGCGCTTCGGCTCGCCGTTTCCCGGGCGCTGGTGCAGATGGACGAGTCGCACCGCAGGAAGCTCCGCGACCTGCAACTCTTGACGCGCGATGCCCGCGCCGTCGAGCGCAAGAAGCCCGGCCGTCCGAAAGCACGAAAGAAGTTCCAGTTCTCGAAGCGCTAAACCCGAAGGAATCCCTATTTAATGGCTCAGCCAAACCTGGAGCAGTTGCTCGAAGCCGGTGTCCACTTCGGACACCAGACACGCCGTTGGAATCCCAAGATGCGTCGGTTCATCTTCGCGGAGCGCAACGGCATTCACATCATCGATCTGCAGAAAACGCTGCGGCAGCTGGAGCTGGCGCAGAAGCTGGCCCGCGAGGCGATCCTCAAGGGCGACAACGTCCTCTTCGTCTGCACCAAGCGGCAGCTCGTCAACATCGTCAAGAGCGAAGCCGAGCGTTGCGGCGCGATGTACGTGACCGAGCGGTGGCTCGGCGGACTGCTCACCAACTTCCAGACGGTGAAGAAGCAGGTTCGTCGCCTCAAGGAGCTGGAGGCGGGCAGCGAGGCCGGTGGAGATTTCGAGAACTACACCAAGAAAGAGCAGCTGATGATGAGCCGTCAGCGCGACAAGCTTTCCAAGAACCTGTCGGGTATCAAGAACCTGACGCGTTTGCCGGGCCTCATGTTCGTGATCGACTCCAAGAAGGAGCGTATCGCGGTCAACGAGGCGAACAAGCTTGGCATTCCGCTCATCGCGCTGGTCGACACCAACGCGGATCCGGATCTGATCACCGTTCCGATCGCGGGCAACGACGACGCGATTCGCTCAGTCGAGCTGATGACCAAGTCGATCGCCGATGCGATCGTCGAGGCTCGTCGTGAAGCTCCGGTGCGCGAAGAGGCCGAAGAGTCCGAGTCGTACACGTACAGCTCCGATCGTGGCGCCGAGCCGGAAGGTGAAGGCGACAAGAAGCGAAAGAAGAGACCCCG
>JBKKAY010000147.1:0-11613 GCA_046714195.1 Gemmatimonadaceae bacterium | reverse complement strand
GCCATCGCCGTCTGGCGGCTGGGGATGGCTCTGGTGGTCGTCGGGGTTTTTCTGGTGGGCACGGGACAGTGGCGCGAGCTGCGCCGGGTCACCTCCCGCGAGCTGACGTTTGCCGCGATCGGCGGAGTCTCGCTCGCGCTGCACTTCTGGGCCTGGAACGCATCCGTCCACCTCACCACCATCGCCGCGTCGGTCACTCTGGTGAGCCTTCAGCCCGCGGTAGTTGCCGTCATCTCGGCCATTCTGATCAGGGAAGCTCCGTCGCCGCGCCAGAGCGTGGGGATAGCGATCGCAATCCTGGGTGCCCTCGTCGTCGCGGGTCCCGACCTGGTCGTGGGAGGCACTCCTTCCGGCAATCGACCGCTGCTCGGGAATCTGCTGGCGCTGTCGGCGGCTGTGACCGCGGCTCTCTACTACACCATCGGCCGGCATCTCCGCGGAAGTCTCGGGCTGTGGAGCTACGTCGGCATCGTCTACTCCGCGGCGTTCCTTACCCTGCTCGGGATCGCTCTGGCGCGGGGGATACACCTGGCGCCGCAACCTCCCCGGGAGATTCTGATTTTCGCCGGGCTCGCGCTGGCGCCGACGCTGCTCGGACACACGGGGATGAACTGGGCGCTCAAGCTGCTCCCGGCATTCGTGGTGAACCTCACCGTTCTGGGCGAGCCGGTCGGAGCGACTTTGCTCGGAGCACTGATACCTTCGATCAGAGAGATTCCGACTATGAGCACGTTCGTCGGAGGAGCGATTATTCTCGGCGGAATCATCATTGCCACCAGCGGAGCTCGTTCGCGCCGGCCCGCCGTCAACTAAATTTCTGTCTGCTTCAAGGCTACGTCGCGATCCATCCCTCGCCCACACCCCCGGTTTGATGCAAAGACTGACGCTCGGCTTATTGCTGTCGCTCGCCATCGCCGCGCCCACCGCTTCAATTGCGCAGGCGCCCCGTCCATCGGTTCCATCGCGCCCGCGGGTCGCTCCTCCGCCCCGCCCAGCTCCGCCGCGCATCACCTCGCCGCGTGAGGAATTCGGCCACGACATAGGCGACGATTATTTCCTCGTCAACTACACCCGGATGATCGAGTACTGGCAGAAGCTCGACCGCCAGTCAGCGCGAATGAAGCTCGAGCGCATCGGTACCACCGCCGAGGGACGGCCGATGTGGATGGCGATCATCACGTCGCCGGAGAATCACCGGCGGCTGGGCGAGTACCAGAGCATCGCGCGGCGACTGGCGCTGGCCGAGAACCTGACGGACTCCGCGGCGCGAGCGCTGGCAGCCCGTGGGAAAGCGGTGGTGTGGATCGATGGAGGTCTGCACGCCACCGAGGTGTTGGGCGCCCAGCAGCTGCTACAGACTGCGTACGAGCTGGTGAGCCGCGACGATCCGGAGACTCTGCGCTTTCTCCGTGACGACATCATACTCCTCGTTCCGGCCAATCCCGACGGGCAGGATCTCGTCTCTGACTGGTACATGCGGGAGGCCGATACGCTGAAGAGAACGACTAGCCGCGTTCCGCGCCTGTATCACAAGTACATAGGTCACGACAATAACCGCGACTCCTACATGGCGTCGCAGCCGGAGACGCAGGCGATGGACAGCATTCTATATCGCGCCTGGTTTCCGCAGATCCTCTACAATCACCATCAGACCGGCCCGGTGGGAACGGTGATGTTCGCGCCGCCCTTCCGCGATCCGTTCAACTACAACTACGACCCGCTGATTCCGGCGCAGATCGAGCTGGTCGGCGCAGCCATTCACAACCGCTTCATAGCGGAGGGGAAGGCCGGCGCGACCATGCGGGAGGGAGCCAACTATTCCACCTGGTGGAACGGAGGAGTCCGGACCACGGCGTATTTTCACAACATCGTCGGTCTGCTCACGGAGACGATTGGGAATCCGACGCCGATGGAGATTCCACTCACCCCGGATCGGCTGTTGCCAAAGGGCTCGCTGCCGATGCCGATTCAGCCCCAGAAATGGCGCTTTGCTCAGTCGCTCGCCTACGAGCTGTCCGCCAATCGTGCCGTCTTTGACGTCGCGTCGCGGTATCGCGAAACTTTTCTGTACAACATCTATCAAATGGGGCGGAACTCGATCCAGCGCGGGAGCACCGATACCTGGACGGTCACGCCGAGAAGAGTTGCCGCGCTCCAGGCGGCCGTTCCGCGGGATACAACGAGGGCTGGTGCCGCGCAGCAGCAGCGGACGACTGCTCCAGCCGACATGGCCAGGTACCTGGGAGTCATGCGGAATTCGGCCGAGCGCGATCCGCGCGGCTACATAATCCCGGCGGATCAGCGCGATTTCCTCACCGCAACGAAGTTTGCCAACGCGCTGATCAAGACCGGAGTAAGCGTCCAGCGCGCTACGGCTCCGTTCAGGGTGGGGTCGCGCACCTACCCGGCCAATTCCCTTGTCGTGATGACGGCGCAGGCCTTCCGCCCGCACGTCCTCGACATGTTCGAGCCCCAGGATCACCCCAACGACATTCCCTATCCGGGGGGAACGCCGACACCGCCGTACGACAACGCAGGCTGGACGCTGGCCTTCCAGATGGGCGTCGAGTTCGATCGTATCCTCGATCCGTTCAGCGGACCCTTCACACCGGTGGCGGGCTACGTCGCTCCTCCCCGGCGGAACGTCGCGATCCGGGTTCCCGCCTACGCGCTGAGCCATTCCATCAACGATGCATTCACAGCGGTCAATCGACTTCTCGCGCGCGGAGAGGAGGTCCATATGCTGAAGGTCCCTCTCTCCATTGGCTCCCGCACTTTTCCGATAGGCACGTTCTACATTCCGGCCAGGCCCAGCGTCGTGCCGATCATCACGCGTCTCGCGTCCGAAGCCGGAATTGCATTCGATCCTCTCCCCAGCCTCATCGGCGCCGATTCGCTCGAGAGGCTCAGGCTTCCCCGCATCGCCTTGTGGGATCAGTACGGTGGCGTGATGACCTCGGGATGGGGGCGGTTCCTGCTGGAGCAGTTCGAGTTTCCGTATGAGGTGGTTTATCCTCCGACGCTGGACGCCGGCGGATTGAGCGACAAGTACGACGTGCTGATTCTCCCCGACGGTGCGTCGTTCGACGACGCGTCACCTCCACGCACCCCGCCACTCCAGCCTGAAGAAGTTCCGGAGGAATTCCGGAGCCGCGTCGGCCGGATGACAATCGCCCGCACTGTGCCCCAGATCCGTTCATTTCTCGAGAGTGGCGGAACGGTCCTGGCGATCGGATCGGCGAGCGCAATCGGGGCAGAGCTCGGTCTGCCTATCGCGAGCGCGCTCGTCGAGAGCGGGAAGCCGTTGCCGAGGAGCACATTCTATGTCCCGGGTTCGATCCTCAGCATGCGGGTCGACACCACTGCCGCGCTCGCGCGGGGACTTCCAGCGGTTACCGATGTCTACTACGACAACTCTCCGGGTTTCCGCTTATTGCCCGGCGCGGAAGAACGCGGTATCAGGCGGATCGGCTGGTTCGACACCGTCACTCCTCTTCGCAGCGGATGGGCGTGGGGCCAAAGATTCCTGAACGGTGTAGCAGGAGTGGTTCAAGCCCCGGTTGGAAAAGGGATGCTGGTTCTGTACGGCCCCGATCCCTACTTCCGGTTTCAGCCGCACGGCACATTCAAGCTTCTCTTCAACGGATTGTTGCACCGCACCGCTCTCGGAGACTAGATGAATCGATCAGGACTTTTCTTCGCCGCGTTGGTAGCCGCGGCGTGCACTGCTATGCCGGGAACCAACGCGGTACCGGCGCCGACCAGGACCGCGCCCACCCTGGCGAAGGTCTCGTCGACTTCGGCGCTGCTCAAGGCGATGCACGGGCGCTATGACGGAAAGTATTTCAAGACGATGTCGTTCCTGCAGAATAACACGGCATTCACCACCACCGGTGAAGAGCAGAAATCCCAGTGGTATGAGCACCTGGAGGTGCCGGGCAAGCTGCGGATCGCGTTCCTGCCGGCCACCCAGAAGAGCGGGCTCGTCCACGTCGATGATCGCGTCGCTTCGTTCGACAATGGGATCCGCGTAGACTTCCGGCCGTCGGTGAACCCGCTCCTGCTTCTCACGGCTGACGTATACGCTGCACCCACCGCCACCATCCTCAGGGGTCTGGATTCCCTCGGCGTGAACACGGATCTGATCCGCACTGACGAGTGGGAAGGCCGTCCCGTTTATGTGGTGGGCGCCAAAGCAGGCGACACCACCTCGACCCAGATGTGGGTGGACAGGGAACGGCTGCACCTGCTTCGCTTCATTCAACGCGACAAGCGGGGCGCGCGTACCATCGTCAGCGACATTCGCGTCAAGAACTACCGCCAGATCGATGGCTACGAGATTCCGACCGAGTTCCTCGTGCTGCGAAACGGCCGTCCGCTCTGGCGTGAGCAGTACGCCGACATCAGGATCAACCCCGCGCTGCCGCCGGACGTGTTCGACCAGGCGTTGTGGCGCGACATCCCTATTCCCGACTAAACCCAACCGTGAAAGCAAACACCGTCTTCGCCGTTCGCGCCTTCAGCGTCGCTCGTGGAGCAGGCCCCCGCCGTCGCCCCGGCGACCGCGAAGTAGAACGCTAGCGGTAACCCGCCGCCTGCATGGCAAAGAGCTCTTCGTAAAGTCCGCCCTTTGCGAGGAGCTCTTCATGGGAGCCCTGCTCGACGACCGTCCCGCCCTGGAGCACCACGATCCTGTCGGCCATGCGGACGGTCGAGAACCGGTGAGAGATCAACACCGCCGTTCTTCCCGCTACCAGCTCCGAGAACCGAAGAAACACCTCATACTCGGCGCGCGCGTCGAGAGCAGCGGTAGGCTCGTCGAGAATGAGAACCTGCGCATCGCGGATGTAAGCTCTCGCCAGCGCGATCTTCTGCCACTCGCCGCCCGATAGATCGACGCCTTCGTCGAACCGGCGTCCCAGCATCTGCTGATAACCCTTCTCGAAACGCGGCAGCAGCGACGCTGCGAGCGAATTCTCGGCGGCGGTAGAGATGCTGGCCGGAGTCGCGCCTCCTTCAGCCAGGGCGCCACGCACCGATTCGATCTCGCCGACACCGATGTTCTCATCGAACCGCATGTCGTAGCGCACGAAGTCCTGGAAGATGACGCCGATGGCGCGGCGCAGCTTGGCCAGGTCGTAGTCCCGAAGGTCGACGCCGTCGAGAGTGATCCTTCCCTCGGTGGGATCGTAGAGGCGGGCGATCAGCTTGGTGATGGTAGTCTTGCCGGCGCCGTTTTCTCCGACAAGGGCGACGCGCTCGCCAGGCTCGATGGTCAGGTTCACGTTGCGTATCGCCCAACGCTCGCTGCCCGGGTACCTGAAACCCACGTCCTCGAACACGAACCCCTTTCTGATCGGCTGTGGGACGTCGACCGCACCAGGCTTGGAAGCGATGGTGGGCTTCATGTCGAGGAACACGAACAGGTCGCGCAGGTACAGCGACTGCTCGTAGACGTTGCTGGCCGAAAGAAGTATCCCCTGAATGACATCGCGGCCCCTCGCGAACGACGCGGCGAGGAAGGTGAGCATGCCGATGGTGATGTCACCGCGCACGGCGCGCACGAGGATGATGCCGTATGCCGCGTAGTAACCGATGGTCCCGAGAATCGACAGCGCCGTGCTCACCACCCCGCGCCGGAGCGAGAGGTTGCGGTTCTCCTCGTAGAATTTCTGGGCGAGAGTCCTGTACCGCTCGGTGAGCCAGGGGGCGAGCCCGAACATCTGCACTTCTTTCGCGGTCTTGTCGCTGGCTCCGATGAAGCGGAGATAGTCGAGCTGCCTGCGCTCCGGCGTCCAGCGGAAAAGGAGTGAATAACCGAGAGAGGCGAAATGCGTTTCGCCGAGGAAGCTCGGGATTACCGCGACCAGCAGCAGCAGCAGGAGCAATGGACTGTAGGCGATGAGCGCTCCGCCCAGCGTGAGCAGAGTGAGCCCATCCTGCATGACCGACAAGAGCAGCGTCAGCAGCGCAATACGGCCCACCGTCTGTCTTCGCGCGCGCTCGAGATGGTCGTAGAACGTGGGATCCTCGAACTGGGCGAGGTCGAGCTTCGCCGCCTGCTCCATGAGCGTCACGCTCATATTGTTGGAGAAGAGATCTCCGAGCAGGCTCTCGACCAATGAAGACGCTCTCGCGAGGACCTCTCCCGCGATCACGATTCCGATCTCGATGGCGAGATAGCTCCAGACGTCGGCGATCGGGCCGGTCCCAGCCTTCGCGGCGAGAACCGAATCGAGAATGAGCTTGCCGACCCAGAACGTCGCGACCGGCACCACGGATCGGAGCACGCGGAGCGCCAGGATGGCCGTAGCGTACCCGCGATGGGTGCGCCAGATCAGGCGCGCCAGGGCCGGTATGTACCTGAGCGCCGCGATGCGCTCGCCCAGACTCGCCGGTTTCGCCTCGGCGGTGCGGCGGCGCGAGGGCGCCGGCAGAAACACCGGATGGCTCATCGCTCCCGCTCCACCGGGAGATTGTTTGCCATCCAGCTGTCGAAGCCGCCGGCCAGATTCGCCACCTGGTTGAAACCGTGAGCCGCGAGAAAGCTTGACGCTATGGCGGACCGGCCGCCGCCCTTGCAGTGCACGACGACGGGTGATGCAGAGTCGAGCTCGGCGAGCCGGCCGGGAAGCGCGGCGAGCGGGATGTGCAACGCTCCGGGCAAATGGCCCGCAGACCATTCGTCGGGTGCGCGGACGTCGACGACCTGCAGGCGATTCTCGCCGCGCAGGGAATCGAGAGTGCGCACATCGATCTGTGTCTGCTGCAGGACGTCGTCTTTCTTTCCTTTCCACCCACCGACGATGTCGGCGCCCGCGTAACCGGCCAGTCGCACCAGGCCGATTTTTCTCAGCGAACTCGCCGCACTTCGCATCGAGCGCGCCGGCTCGCCGTTCAGGATGAGAAAAAAGTCACGGTCGTAAGGCACGAGAGCTCCCATCCAGTTCAGGAACGACTTGCCGAGAGGAATGTTCACCGTGCCCGGGATGTGTTTTTCCGCGAACGCTTCGGCGGAACGGGTGTCCACGACCGTCGTTCCTTCACCGAGCGCCGCGCGGAGCGCTCTGGCTTTCGTGACCACAGGCTCGGGTGCAACCGGGAGCGGAGCCGCATCGCGATTCAGCTTCTTCATTTCCGCGAAATACCGCGGCGGCACCGGCTGGTGGTCGAGGGCTTTCGCGATGAACTCACGCTCACCGAGGTCGGCGAGCGCCCAGTTGAAGAGCCGCTCGTATCCGAGGGTGGTCTGTGGCACCGACCCGAGAGACTTGCCGCACGCCGAGCCGGCGCCGTGGCCGGGCCAGAGCTGGAGGTGGTCGGGTCTTGCCTTGAAATCCTGAACGGAGCGGAAAAGCTGCGCCGCCGAGCGCTCAGCGCTTCCGGCCACGCCCGCCGCCAGCTCCAGAAGATCGGGACGGCCAACGTCGCCGACAAAAATGAAGTCGCCGGTCACTGCGCCGACCGGCTCCTCTCCCCGTTCCCGGTCGATGACTACGAAAGTGATGTGCTCCGGTGTGTGACCGGGGGTGTGGACCGCCTCGAGGGTGACACTCCCGAGCTGAATCCTCGATCCCGCGGTGACGGGCTGAGCCCCCTTCAACGCCGCGGAGGTGTAACCCCAGTCTTCGCCGCCTTCGCCGCTGAGATGGAGTGTGGCGCCGACTTTCTCCGCGAGGGCTCGCGCCCCCGAGACGAAATCGGCGTGGATGTGGGTTTCGGTCACGTGAGCGATCCGCAAACGCTCCGCGGCGGCGGCACGCTCGTAATCCTCGAGCCCGAGTCCGGGATCCAACACTATCGCCTCCCGCGACTTTTCGCACCCGAGGAGATAGCTCGCCTGGGCGAGGCTCTCGTCGTAGAAGCGCTTGAATATCATGCTTGCAAAAGCAGCCCTCGGAGCGTTGCCCGATGTATCTTGAGCAGTTACCGTATCAGACTCGATTCGTACGGCTCACACTGCGCAAATATATCATGGGTGCTGAGACCGAAGCCGACCGTCAGACCTCCGAGCTAACTCGCGAAGAGCTCGTTCGGTACAGCCGACACATTCTCCTGCCGCAGGTGGGTGAAGGCGGCCAGCGTGCGCTCAAGCGCGCGCGCGTTCTGCTCGTCGGCGCCGGCGGGCTCGGATCGCCCGCGGCATTGTATCTGGCTGCGGCGGGAGTCGGCACACTTGGCCTGATAGACTTCGATACCGTCGACCTCTCCAATCTGCAACGGCAGATTCTCCACGGTTCGGCGGGGATCGGGACATCAAAGCTCGATTCCGCCCGCGAGCGATTGCGCGACATCAATCCCAACGTCCACCTCGAGACGTATCCGGTCAGGCTGTCGTCGGAGAACGCGCTCGAGATCGCCGGCGGTTACGATCTAATCCTGGACGGCACCGACAATTTTCCGACGCGCTATCTGATCAACGACGCTTCCGTCCTGCTCGGAATTCCGAACGTCCACGGCAGTGTCTATCGCTTCGAGGGTCAGGCGTCGGTCTTCGGCGCGGTGAACGGACCGTGCTATCGCTGTCTCTTCAGGGAGCCGCCGCCCCCGCACCTGGTGCCGAGCTGCGCCGAGGGCGGAGTGCTGGGCGTGGTGCCCGGACTGGTTGGAACCATTCAGGCCACCGAGGCGATCAAGCTCATACTCGGGCTCGGAGACACTCTCGCCGGACGCCTGCTGTTGATCGACGTGATGACGATGGCGTTCCGGACAATCGGCATTCGCCGGGATCCCGAATGCCCCGCCTGCGGCACGCGTGAGATCACCGAGCTGATCGACTACGAGGAATTCTGCAGCCGCGGCGCGGCGCCCACCGTGGCGGGAAGCGTGGGAATGATCGAGCCCGTGCAGCTGGCGGAGCGCATCGCGCGCGGCGAGAAACTTGAGATCATCGACGTGCGCGAGCCGTACGAATGGCAGATCGGCCACATCCCCGGCGCGCGACTCGTTCCGCTCGACACGATCTCGCAGGAGATTCAGCGTCTCGACAAGAAGCGGACGATCGTCCTCTATTGCAAGGTGGGAGCTCGCAGCATGCACGCCGCCCGGCAGCTTGCCGAGGCAGGGGCTTCGGACGTGCGCAATCTGTCCGGGGGCATCATCCGCTGGATCGAGGACGTCGATCCGAGCATGACCCGGTACTAGCGTGATTCCAGCCGACCCCCTCGCCCGATTCCGGGACACCTACGCCCTGGCGGAAAAGATCGATCGGGCGCTCGTTCCCGATCCCAGCGCCATGTCGCTCGCCACCGTCGAGGACGGCGGCCAGCCATCGGTGAGAATCGTTCTGCTCAAGGGCTTCGACGATCAGGGGTTTGTGTTCTACACGAATCTCCAGGGAAGCAAGGGACGGCACCTCCTCGCCCAGCCAAAGGCCGCGCTCTGCTTTTACTGGCCGCCGATCGAGATTCAGATCCGAATCGAAGGAACGGCTAACAAGGTGATGGACGCGGAGGCCGACGCTTACTTTGCCACACGTCTGCGCCCGAGCCAGATCGGGGCCTGGGCGTCGCGCCAGAGCGAGCCGCTCGAGTCACCGACCGCGCTCGAGGAGCGAGTGGCGAAATACGAGAAGGAGTTCGAAGGGCGCGAAGTTCCGAGGCCGGATTTCTGGTCGGGTTTTCGCGTATGGCCTGAGAGGATAGAGTTCTGGAAGAACAAGCCGAACCGGCTCCACGAGCGACACCTCTACACGCGAGCGGGCGATCGATGGAAGATCGAGTCCTTGTATCCATGATGGAAAAAAGCGATACCGCTCATTCGCACTACGACATAGAATGGTCTGATGACTAGCACCCGCATTCCTCCCAGCAAGAAAGCGGCGCCAGCCACCCCGCCCGTCGAGCAGGCCGAGCCGTGGACGATCGGCGCGGCACGGTCCCTCTACAACATCGAGGGATGGGGCATCGGGTACTTCGACATCAACGAGCAGGGCCACGTCGTGGTGCGCCCCGATCGCGAGAGGCCGGATCACGAGCTGGATCTGTTCGAGCTCGCCAATGACCTCGAGGCACAAGGCGTGGGCCTGCCGCTGCTGCTCCGATTCTCCGACATCCTCCGGTCGCGCATCGAGTCGCTCAACGAGCGCTTCTCCAAGGCGCGCGAGGAGTTTCAGTACGAGGGTGGCTACACCACGGTCTACCCGATCAAGGTCAATCAGCAGCGGCACGTGGTGGAAGAGATCGTGGAGTTCGGGAAGACCGCGGGCGTCGGGCTCGAGTGCGGCAGCAAGCCGGAGCTGCAGGCGGTGCTCGGCCTCGCCGAGCACACCGATCACATGATCGTCTGCAACGGGTACAAGGACGAGGAGTTCATGCGCCTCGCCCTCATGGGCCAGAAGCTCGGACACCAGGTCTTCATCGTCCTGGAGCAGCTGAGTGAGGTCGACGTGCTGCTGCAGGTTGCCGACGAGCTAGGTGTGAATCCGACGGCGGGCGTGCGCATCAAGCTCTATTCGGAGGGCTCGGGCAGGTGGGCGAAGAGTGGGGGAGAGAAGTCCAAGTTCGGCCTCAGCACGGCGCAGCTGGTCAAGCTCGTCGACAAGCTCAAGTCTCTCAACCGGCTCGACATCCTCAAGCTGATTCACTTCCACCTCGGGTCTCAGATCACCGACATCAGGTACATCAAGACCGGGCTCCAGGAGATCGCGCGCTACTACGCCGAGCTGAGGGAGCTGGGCGTCGACGTGACCCACGTCGACGTGGGCGGGGGCCTCGGAGTGGACTACGACGGCAGCGGGTCCACGTCGCAGGCGAGTGTCAACTACACCCTTCAGGAGTACGCCGACGACGTGATCTACACGCTGGCGGAAGCGTGTCGCGAGCACGAGCTGCCGATGCCGCACATCATCAGCGAGTCCGGCCGCGCGCTCACGGCGCACCACGCCCTGCTGCTCCTCAGCGTGATCGATGTCGAGTCCCAGGCGGACAACACCGTTCCGGAGCTGAGCGAGGATCATCACACGCTTCTCCACGAGATGGCGGCCGATTACGGATCGGTGATAAAGCGCATCTCCAAGCGACGTGTCCGCGAGGTCTTCCACGACGCGACCTTCGACAAGGAACGCGCTCAGGAGCTGTTCAACAGCGGCGTGCTCAGTCTCCGCGAGCGCGCGATCTCCGAGCAGATCTATCTCTCTACGATTGCCGCTGTTGCCAGGATCGCGAGCCGCGATCGCGACGAGTACTCGGACATCGTTGAGGATCTCGACGCCACCCTGGTCGACAGGTACTTCTGCAACTTCTCACTCTTCCAGTCGTTGCCGGACAGCTGGGCGATCGACCAGCTCTTCCCGATCATGCCCATCCACCGCCTCAACGAGGAGCCGACGCGCCGCGGGACGATTCAGGATGTTACCTGTGATTCCGACGGCAAGATCGAGCAGTTCATCGGCGACCGGGTGCCCAACCCGAGTCTCGAGCTGCATCCGTTCTCCGACGGCAGTCCCTACATCATCGGAATTTTTCTGACTGGCGCGTACCAGGAGATCCTCGGCGACCTGCACAATCTCTTCGGCGACACGAACGCGGTGCACATCCGGCTATCACCCACCAACGGATACGAGGTGACGGACCTCGTGCACGGCGACACGGTCACGGAGGTGCTCGCCTACGT
>JBKKAY010000146.1:0-2671 GCA_046714195.1 Gemmatimonadaceae bacterium | reverse complement strand
ACCGCGATCTGCCATGTCACGCTCGCACCCTGCGGGATCGTGATCGTCACCGGGCTGAAGCTAGTTCCGGTCGTCGTAACCACGTTGGACGCCGGAGGAAAAGGTGGTGCGGGAGATTCGGGCGGGGCGCCGGGGCCAGTGACGCTGCCTGCATCGAGACCTCCACCCCCGCCGCATCCAAGTGCGCCGATTGCGAGCGCGAAGGCGGCGGTAATGCGGCGACGGCTACGTCCTGAAGAATCAGTGAGAATCATCAGCATACATGGGCCCGATTGAACAGGTGTCCCTCGAATCGGATTCTATGTTCCTCCGAGACTTAGGGTCCTCTGCGGATCGCCGGAACGGCGAGACGCCGGATCACCTGACGGGAACCGACTTCGGTCTCTCCCATCAGGTACGGAAGATGTCTCATGCCCACTCCAGTTCCCGTCGGCATCTTCCTGAACCTTTGTGCAGGAATTCACCACACGGCGCCTTCGTGAGAACCATCGAGAAACGGCCACTGTGCCGCCCTTTGAGCGGCTGGCCATAGTGCCCCGCCGTGCATACTGAGCACGAGCGGCGTTGGCCTGGCGCGGTCGTAGCTCCTCGGGACATGCAGCAAGTACTCGCGCTTCTTGCCCGAAGAGACGATTGCGCCGTTGGTCCGATTCAGAATGTGGATCGACACTGCGGCGATCAGGACCAACACCACCGGCAGACCGAGGACAGCCAGAACTGCGCCGATGAAGATCTTCCTGGTCTTCATGCCGCCCTCGGTCGTGCGCCCATCTAACGCGCCGCATCCGAAAAGTTCTTACCAGCTGCAGCGTTCCTTAGGTAGCAGAGCCGGCGAGCCCCACTGCAACCGTTACATGCTTTGATACCTACTGTTTGAATTGCATTCCCGCCGGTACTCGCTCCGCTGCGTCACCGATCCTGGATACGGTTGACAGCTCCCAAGCCCAAAATCCCGGAGAAGACCAATCAGCTGCACAGCTGAAGCACCATCCGAGACCATTGTGGGCAAGCTCGGCGACCTCGAGTCGTTCGCCGCCCATGGACTTCACGGGATACGGGAAGATCGCCTCCACATGTCCGATTTCCATAGGCACGGTAGCGATCATAGTTGGCCGGGTTCGTTAACGGAGGTCTTCGATCATCAGGAATGACTCGGTTGGCTTTTGCCGCGGCAGGCAATAGAGTTCTCCCCGTGTCGATCGGTCACCAGGTGCTCCTGCTGTTCATCTTCGCGATTCCGGTCGCGTGCGTGAGCTGGACGGTCACCCACGAGGAGATCTTCCGCGAGCTCCGTGAGTGGCTCACCGCCCGGAGCTACACCAGCCGGAACATTCTGTCGCGCAAATTCTTCTACCTCTTCACCTGCGAATACTGCTTCAGCCACTATGTGACGATCGGGATGCTGTTCCTGACCCGATTCACTCTGGTTTTTGCGGATTGGCGCGGCTACGTCATCGCCGGCTTCTCGATCGTGTGGATCGCAAACCTTTACATGAGTCTCTTCGGACGGCTGCGGCTGGCGATTACCTCCGAGCGGCAGGACGAGGACGACGTGGGCGCCAAGCGATGAGCCGCCGGCAACTCGGGCGAACGCATCTAGCGCGACGTGCTCCGCACATACTCGTCGACGTTTTTGGCAAGCACGTCGAGCGGCACGTTGCCCCCGCGCACCACGGTATCGTCGAACGACTTCAGGTCGAACCGCGCGCCGAGCGCCGCCGTCGCCTTCTCGCGCTGCCGGTTGATCTCGCTGTGACCAACCTTGTAGCCGCACGCCTGTCCCGGCCATGAGCAGTAGCGGTCGACTTCGCTCGCGACTTCCAGGGGATTCGATCCGTTGACGTCTACGAAGTACCGGACGCCCTGCTCGCGCGTCCAGCGCTTCGCGTGGAGACCCGTGTCAACGACCATCCGGCAGGCGCGGAAGGCCAGCGACTGCAGATATCCGAGACGCCCAACGCGATCGTCATCGTAGGCCCCGAGCTCGTCGGCCAGCTGCTCGGCGTATAGTGCCCATCCTTCGGAGTATGCATTGAAGGAGAGCACCTGGCGGATCAGCGGCATCTGGTGCGTGTACTCCCCCTGCCAGATGTGGCCGGGGATCGCCTCGTGGAAGGCAAGGTCCGCCAAACTGAACTTGCTGTGGAGCTCGGTGGTCCTGAGGTTGATCCAGAACTTGCCGGGGATCTTACCGTCGATGGACCCGGCGCCGCCGTACGCGGCCGGAGCACCAGGCTCCTCCTCGGGTGGCAGTCGCCTCACTTCCATATTCGGATTCACGACCGTGTTGAACGCGCGCGGCATCTGCGCCTTGATCCAGGCGAGGCGCTCGCTGATGAAGGCCATGATCTCAGCGCGACCCTTGTCGCCTTCGGCGAACTTGTAGCGGGGGTCCTTCGCCAACGCTTGCATTCGCTCGCCCACGGTGCCCGTAGAGAGGCCGATCTCCTTCAGGATCGCGTCCATCTGCGCGTGCAGGCCCTGCAGCTCGCTTCGCCCCATTTCGTGGATCTCGTCCGGCGACATGCTCGTCGTCGTCGACGCCTTGAGCGCCCAGCGGTAGCATTCTTTGCCGCGCGGGCGGGCGGAGATTCCGGGGTCGTTCGTCGCCACCGCACGCTGCGCCTCGAGCTCGCGTAGCTGCCGTTCCAGCGCCGGGGCGATCTCCTTC
>JBKKAY010000145.1:0-4910 GCA_046714195.1 Gemmatimonadaceae bacterium | reverse complement strand
AAGTGCGTCTTGAAGGCCGCCTTGAGCTCGGGGTCTTTCGCGGCTTTGATCAATTTGGGAAGCGCCTTCACGATCTGCCTTTCGGCGCTGTAAAGGTCCTTCAGCTCCTCTACGTACAGGTCCTTCAAGGTGTCGAGTTCCATTGTGGTTTCTCCTGACGATTGACCGGTTTTTGTCGGCTTGGTTTGCCCCCCATAAAGGCAATACCGGTGCCGCTCGATCGCTTTTTACGCGCCTCTCGGGAGTGACAGCGTAAAAGTCGAACCCTCACCCGCCCGGCTGGCGACGGTGACGTCTCCGCCCATCTGGCGCGCCAGATCGCGGCTGATGGCCAGACCCAGTCCGACCCCTTCGGATTGCCGTGTGGTGCTCGCGTCCACCTGTACGAAAGGATCGAAAATTCGGCTCACCTGGTCTGTCGCTATTCCGATCCCGGTGTCAGCGACGTGGATGAGCACGTGCTCCCCTTTCTCTTCCCACGTCACGGTGATCGTCCCGCCCTCAGGCGTGAACTTCACCGCGTTGGCGAGAAGATTGAGCACGATCTGCTGAAGGCGCTCGCGATCCGCGCGAACGGTCACGGTTCTGCTGCCGCCCGCATACCGATAGCGGATACTCTTCCCGTCGAGCTGAGGCCGTATCAGCTCCTCGGCGACGGACAAGGCGGCATCGATCGAGAACTCCTCGACCCTGAACTCCATCTGGCCCGACTCCAGCTTCGCGAACTTGAGTATGTCGTTGATGATTCCGAGGAGATGCGCCTGACTTCGGTTGATCCGGTCGAGGTCGGCCTTTTGCGCTTCGTTGATCGGCCCTCGAATGCCCATCGCCAGAAGCTCGGCGTAGCCGCTGATTGCGTTGAGCGGGGTGCGAAGCTCGTGAGACATGGTGGCGAGGAAATCGGACTTCGCGCGATTGGCTTCTTCCGCCTGTTTCAGAGCGGCGCGCACCTCCGACGTCTTCTCCTGCAGGCGCTTGTTGAGCGTCTGGAGCTCGCTGTTGGCGATCTCCATCTGCTCCTGGGTGTCCTCCATCTCCGTCGCCTGAATTTCCAGCTCGGTCGTCTGCTGCTCCAGCTCTTGGCGGGCCTCCTCACTTTCCTGAAGCAGCCGTGCATTCTCGATGGCTGTCCCGATCCGGCGCGCCAGCTCGTGGGCGACGCCGAGATCCCTTTCCTCGAAATGCCGGCCGGACTCGGCGTAAACGAGCGTCAGCGCGCCGAGAGTCGCGCCGCGCGCCCGCAGCGGAACGACGAGGTAGGATCTGAGCCCGAGATCCCTCAGAATCTGCAGGTGCTCCGGGTCGCGGGCGGCTTGCTGGATCACCGAGTCGGGAATCTCTCGCATGAACTCGGGCTCGCCGGTCCGAAGGACGCGATAAGCGCCGCGAGCGGCGTCGGGGTCGTCCGGATACTTCTCGCGCAGGCGCTCGACGTACGCGACCTTCGCGGGATCCTTGTGCGCCACCGCCACCCGCTTCAGCTGGCGGTCTCTCTCCAGCACATCCACGACGCACCAGTCGGCGAAGTCGGGCACCGCCAGTTGGGCGATCGAGGCTATCGTCGTCTCGTAGTCGAGGGATGACGCGAGCTGCTCGCTGGCGTGCAGCAGGAACTTCTGCTCCGCCTCGAGCTTCCTGCGCTCGGTGAGATCTCTCAGGTACGCCGTGAAGAAAGCCGGTCCTTCGACCGGGACCCGCACGATGTAGAGCTCGACGGGAAACTCCGTTCCGTCCGACTTCATTCCCTTGAGCTCGATCCGCCGGCCGAGCACGCGCGCCTCTCCGGTCTCGAGGTAGCGCGAAAACCCCCGCCGGTGGGCTTCTCGCAATGAAGGCGGGATGATGATGTCCACCATCTCACGTCCTATCACATCGTCTCTCCGGTAGCCGAAGGTTTCTTCGGCGGCGCGGTTGAACTCGGTGATCACGCCGCGGTGGTCGCTGGTGATGATGGAATCCAGCGCGGAGTCGATGATCGCGGCCCTGAGAACGTCGCTCTGACGCTGGGCCGTCGTCGCGCGCGTTCGCTCTAGGTATTCGCCGAGCTGGTAGCCGACGCCCTCGGCTGCGTCCAGCAGCGCGGGATCGGGGGGAAGCGGATCCGCTCCAAAGAATTCCATTATCCCGAGAAACGCGTCGGAGGTCTTGATCGGGAACGCGAACGCCGCGTGCAGCCCGTCTCTCTTCGCGGCGGCCGACCGCGGATAGCCGCCATGCGCGACCATGTCGCTTTCCCAGAAAGGGCGCCCCGTCTGCCAAGTGAGCCCTGTGAGGCCCTCTCCCCGCCGAAAGACGGCCGCCCGGGTTTCGCGCTCGAAGGCCGAGATTCCGCTGCCGGGCTTGCTCCACGTGTGTTCCGCTCTTATCGCGGTGCCCGCCTGATCCACGCACCAGAATGCTGCATAGGTCCAGCCGAGCGCGCCGGCCACTTCTTCGAGCACGCGTGGAATGACGTCCTCCCCGGGACGGGCGGCGACGAGCAGCCGGCTCACCAGGAGCTGTATCCTGAGTGCGCCAACAGACGATTCACCGACCGGCCGTGCGGGGACACCCGCAGGGGCAACTGTCTTCTTCGCCATATCCCAGCCGTCAATGGCAGGATTCCAGCCAAGCGCTACGGGCGGGCGTAGGGGCGCTTTGCCACGCGGGTTATATTCAGAACATGAAAATCGAGTTCGTGCCTGGCCCGGAAGACGGAGTGGAGCGCCACGTAAGGGTTTCCATCCCCGTCGAAGCAGTCAGGGACGCGGAACAGAAGGCCGCGCACCGCTACGCATCGACGGTAAGACTTCCCGGATTTCGTCCCGGAAAAGCGCCCGCCACTGTCGTCCGGAAAAAGTTCGGAGAGGCGATCAGGCAGGAAGCCGTGGAATCGCTGGTGCGCGAAGCGTATCAGGAATTCATCGAGAAAGAGCAAATCAAGGTCGCGGCCCAGCCCCACGTCCACGACCTGAAGTTCGAGGAAGGCAAACCCCTCACGTTCGAGCTGCATCTCGAAGTGAGGCCGACCATCGAGCTCGCTCGCACCAACGGCTTCAGGATCGACAAGCCGGTGGCCGCCATCACCGAGGAACAGCTCGCTCAACAGCTCGAGCAGATCCGGGATGAAAAAGCTTCATGGACTCCCGTCTCCGAGAAGCCGCTTCCCGGAGACATGGTCAACGTCCAGATCGCGACGGGTGATACGCCGGACAAGGGAGATGCCAAGAGCTACCCGATCGTTCTTGGAGCCTCTCAGGCAATCCCCGGAATCGAGGAGCTGATAATGGAGGCTGCTCCGGGAGAAACCGTGGAGCGGCCGGTCAAATGGCCGGACGATTTTCCGAACGAGTCCGAGCGGGGGAAGACGAAGAAGGTCCGGGTCACCGTCAACGAAGTGAAGCGGAAGTCCGCACCCGCGCTGGACGATGCGTTTGCGCGAGAGGTCGGAGATTTCGATTCACTGGCCGCCCTCACGGCCGCGGTCAGGTCCGACATGGAGCGCCACGCCGAGCACGAGGTCGAGGCCAACGTCAGGCAGCAGCTGATCGATCAGATCATCTCGGCCAACTCGTTCGACGTTCCCAAGAGCTGGGTGCAGCAATTTGTCCAGAATTACGCCGAGACGTATCAGGTTCCGGAGCCCCAGCGCGACAAGTTTGCGGGTGAATTCCGGGCCATGGCGGAGCGTCAGATCCGGCGCGACCTGGTGATCGAGACCATCGCCGAGAAGGAAGGTCTGGCAGCGACCGAAAAAGACCTCGATGACCGGATCGCCGCGCAGGCCGAGAAGCGCGGAATGAATCCGGGTCAGATCTACGCCCAACTGGAGAAGAGCGGGCGGTTGAAGGAGATGGAGCGCAGCATCACCGAAGACAAAGTGTTCAAGTGGCTGCTGGACAGAAACGACGTTCTCACCAATGCCTAAACGAAAGGAAGAAGAAGAAGATATGCCGACGATCTATACGCCTTACGTCATCGAGCGCTCCAGCCGCGGCGAGCGCACGTACGATGTCTTTTCCCGGCTCCTCATGGACCGGATCATCTTCCTCGGCACGTCGATCAACGATGACGTGGCCAACATCATCATCGCCCAGCTCCTGTTCCTCGAGTCGGACAATCCGGAGCGCGACATCCACATTTACATCAACTCTCCCGGCGGCAGCGTCTCGGCCGGTCTCGCGATCTACGACACGATGCAATTCCTCAAGTCCCCGGTGAACACCAACTGCATGGGATTGGCGGCCAGCATGGGAGCCTTTTTGCTGGCAGCCGGCCGGCCGGGGAAGAGGTCGGCACTGCCCCATTCGCGCATCATGATCCACCAGCCGTCTCAGGGCGGGGGCGGTGGTACGGCGTCGGACATTGAGATCCAGGCCAAGGAGATCCTCCACCTGAGGTCCCAGATGAACAAGCTCATGGCTAAGCACACCGGGCAGCCGGTGGAGCGGATCGAGCGCGACACCGATCGCGACCGTTTCATGTCGGCGGAAGAAGCCAAGGAGTACGGTATGATCGACAACGTCATCTCGTACCGTGGGGAGATGGAGGAAGCCCTCAAAAAAAACATAGGCGAGGAAGCCCTCAAAAAAGCATAGGCCTCCCAGAGCGACGCCAGCCCCTCAGGAGCATCCAGTGTTACTTGTGAATTTCTTCACGAGTCAAGGGCTCAGATCGGGCATTGCTTGACCGTTTTCATACCCGCTGTTAGGTATCTTTAGTCGGGCCCTTGGTGCTCTGATTCGCCACCGGCGTCACCCCGTTCCCCGGATTCATGTCCCAAGAGAAACACCTGCGCTGCTCGTTCTGCGGAAAGTCCAAGGATTCGGTCCGGAAATTCATCTCCGGCCCGTCGGTCTACATCTGCAACGAGTGCATTGCGCTCTGCAACGAGATCCTGGCCGAGGACGAGGAGCGCGAGGTAGCGGAGG
>JBKKAY010000144.1:0-3468 GCA_046714195.1 Gemmatimonadaceae bacterium | reverse complement strand
GGCACGCGCCGACCGGAGTCTCCCTCCGTTCACTCGGTCGCATGGCCGCCGCGATCCGTCACCGGGGACCCGATGGCTACGGATTCTATTCCGGCCGGAAGGTAGGGCTCGCGCATGTAAGACTGAGCGTCGTCGACGTCGGAGGCGGCGGACAGCCTCTTACCAACGAGGATGGACAGATCGTCCTCGCGTCCGTTTGCGAAGTCTTCAACCATCCTGAGCTACGACATGAGCTCGAGCAGCGCGGCCACGTTTTCCGCACTCGATGCCACGCCGAGGTCCTCGTCCATGGCTATGAGGAGTGGGGAACTGGGCTCCTTCAAAGGCTCGACGGGCAATTCGCTTTTGCGATCTACGATCGCAATCAGGAGACAGTGTTCCTCGCGCGGGATCGATTTGGGGTACGGCCGCTGTTTTACGCTCAGCAAAACGGCGACCTGTATTTCGGCTCTGAGATCAAGGCGATACTCGCAAGCGGAGAAGTCGACGCTGCTTTGGACGGGCGCGGACTCGACGAGGTTCTGAGATTCGGCGCTGCGCGGCCCCCCCGCACACCGTTCAGCGGCATCGCGGCTCTCGAGCCGGGGACATATGGAATCTGGAAGGATGGAGCGTTCTGGCTCCGCCACTACTACGAGCTGGATTTTCCGGAGACTTCGGAAGAGCCGCTTGATGTTATCGAGCAGCTCGACGAAATCATGCTTCGCAGCGTCGGAATGCGGTTGCGAGCCGACATGCCCGTCGGCGCGTATCTGAGCGGCGGACTCGACTCTTCGATTACGGCATCACTCGCGCGAAGCGCGTCCCTGCATCCGCTTCAAAGTTTTTCAATCACCTATGCCATCCCGGAGTTCGACGAGAGCCTGCACCAGAAAGAAGTCGCCCGCGCGGTGGGGAGTGTGCACACTGCGTCGGTGATCAGGATGGATACGATCGCTCAGAGCTTTCCCGATGTTCTTTGGCATACCGAGACTCCGCTCCTTCGAACCGCGCCTGCGCTGATGTTCCACCTCGCAAAGCTCACCAAGGAGTCCGGAGTTAATGTCGTCGTCGGTGGCGACGGTGCCGACGAAGTATTTCTAGGCAACGATCTGTTCAAGGAAGCGTCCGTACGCCGGTTTTGTCTGCGCCGACCCAGCTCCCCAGGCCGGCAACGGCTGCTCGACCGGATCTATCCCGCCGAGGCGCATGAGCCTCGGGCCTCCGACTCCCTAGGGCCTTCCTTGCTCCTGGCCGGGGAGCCCACTGACCCGCTTTTTTCACATCTACCGCGCTTCCTCACCTCACGGATCGACGCATTCTACACCCGGGAGTTCAGCGCCCGGCTGGGCGGGATCGATGTCATCGCCGAATTGAGGGCATCACTCCCGACGCGATTCTTCGGCTGGTCCTCGCTCAACCAGGCGGCCTATCTCGAGATGACGACCCGGCTCTCCCCATATCTGCTCAGTTCCTTCGGGGACCGGATGACGATGGCGCACGGCGTAGAAGGACGTTATCCGTTTCTGGATCACAGGGTATTCGAGTTTGCCGCCGCGCTTCCAACCGGATCGCGGCTCCGCGGACTCCGTGAAAAAGAAGTGCTGCGGCGCTGGGCATCGCGAATCCTCCCCGCCGAGGTCAAGTGGGAACGAAGGCCGTCATATCGCGCCCCGGACGCACAAGGCTTTTTTCTGCGAACGTCGCCCTCGTGGGTCGGAGATCATCTCACGAGCGAAGCGCTTCGACGCGTGGGGATTTTTTCTCCCGAGGCCGTCGGTGGATTGGTGCGGCGCTGCCAGGGCGGTCTGAGCCTCGCGCTCGGCGAGAATCAAGCGATGGTTGGCGTATTGTCCACTCAGCTTTGGTACTACCAGTTCATCGAGAGTGCGCTCTCCATTCCTTCGCTGCCAGCGACGGACGCGTCGGTGCTCCTCGGTGACACCGTCCCCGCCCGGTCCGTAAGCACATGCTACGATCGCAAGCCATGCTGACGCAGCAGCTAGAATTCAAGACATGCGAGTCATTCGCCGCATCTCCTGCACGCGTTCTCCGCAGGTCGCCTGCCTCGTTGTCAACAAACAGCCGTCCGCGGTAGGCTGACCTAGCACCGTGGATATCGCAGCGTACTGGGATCGATGAACGCCTCTCGCTCGGTGCAAGCTCCAGTCGCGTGGCGGACAGGCCGCGCTCCGCGCATGGCCAGCGCGTCCCACGCCACCGCCCAGGGCCGACTGCGGATAGTACGTGATCCACTGCGTATTGCGCTATTCGTGCTCACAATCGTTACGATCAGTCGTGTGCACCAGCACTATCCCATCCTCGAGACAATTCGGCCGGCACTCCTCCTCGTCGTCGCGTCGATTGGCTATGCGTACCTCAATCCTCGCTACCTCACAGACACGAATATTTTGCGGCTCTGGCCAATGCGACTCGTCGCCGTTCTTGGCGTTTTGGCCTGTTGCTCGGCTGCGTTTGGCATTTCGCTCGGTGGTTCAGCCTCATTCTTCCTCAACTCGTACGCGAAGACCTTGGCGTACTCCTTCTTGATCGCCGTGAGTATCCGGCATGTCCGCGACCTATACACATTCGTGTGGGGGTACGTCATTAGTTGCGGTATCCTTTCATTCTTTTCGATCTTTGTGTTTGGAATCTCTAAGGGGAATAGCTACGTCAATCGTCTGAATAATTTGTACATGTACGATTCGAACGATCTTGGCGTTGTGGTGATGGTGGGTCTCCCTTTGAGTCTCCTTCTGCTTACCGTTGAGCGTGGGACCAAGCGATGGATGCTGTTGCTCATCCTCATCGGATGTTCGGTTACGATGGCGCGCTCCGGTTCCAGAGGAGGGTTCCTTGGCTTCGCCGCCGTTGGGGTGGCCGCCCTCATAATGGTGAACGGCGTGTCAGCTACACGACGCTTGTGCGTGTTCGCGGCGGCAGTCATCGCGCTCGCGGCAGGTGCTCCGTCAGGATATTGGAAGCAGATGGCCACCATCCTGACCCCGCAGGGGGACTACAACTACACCGATCTCGATGGGCGGAAGGCTGTCATGGAGCGCGGAATCTGGTACATGAGCCAATACCCCGCCTTCGGTCTCGGCCTTGACAACTTCAGCCGCGCCGAATGCACGATCTCGCCCAAGCGCGCGTCGTTACGTTCTAACGGTCCTATCCGCTGCACCGCACCGCACAACTCATATTTGCAGGCGGGATCGGAACTTGGCGTCCCCGGACTCTTTGTTTGGGCCTCGCTCGTGATCGGCGGAATCTTCGCGCCGCTACGGCTTCGCCGCCGTCTTCCGAAGTTCTGGCGGCGTGGAACCGAATCCGAGCGATTTATTTACGGCGCGACGAGTTTCTTTCCCGTGGCGATGGTCGGCTTCGCCGTCACGTCGTTCTTCGTCTCGTTCGCCTGGATGGACCCGCTCTATCTAATGGCGGCCTTCCTCACTGGCCTGTATGTCGCAGCGCGACTGGAGCTGGAGG
>JBKKAY010000143.1:0-9135 GCA_046714195.1 Gemmatimonadaceae bacterium | reverse complement strand
GTGCGAACCTTCGGCATCACGCCGCGGATCGCCATGCTCTCTTTCTCGAACTTCGGTTCGGTGCGCCATCCGGAAGCGGAAAAGGTCGCCCGTGCGGTGGACATACTGCGGAAGCGCGACCCTGCGCTGATCGTCGACGGAGAGATGCAGGCCGACACGGCAATGGACGAGAACATCCTCAAGGCCTCGTATCCGTTCAGCGTCCTCAAGGAGCGCGCGAACGTGCTTATCTTTCCCAACCTGAGCGCGGGCAACATTGCTTACAAGCTCCTGCACCACTTGGGCGGCGCCACGAGAATCGGTCCCATTCTCGTGGGTATGAATCTTCCCGTACACGTGCTGGAGCAGGGCGCTGATGTACAGGATATCGTGAATATGGCCGCTGTCGCCGTCATGGACGCGCAGCAGGGGATAAACGAGAGGAAGGGCAACAATGGCGACTGAGATAAGGCCACAGCGCGCATCGGCAGCGCGCGAGGGCAGTGTCGGTTTGAGCAGGCAGGGACTTACCCCGCGGGGAAACGTCCACTGGAATCTGATTGCCCCGGAGCTTTTCGCCGCCGCCGCCCGGCGCAGCGAAGGCGAGTTTGCGGACATGGGGCCGTTCGTCGCCATCACGTCGCCGCACACCGGCCGCTCTCCCAACGACAAGTTCGTGGTGCGGGAGGAGTCGTCGGAGAACGACGTCGACTGGGGCAAGGTGAACCAGTCACTTCCCCAGGACAGATACGAGCTGCTGCTCGCTGACGTGCGCCGGTACCTCAACGAAGCGCGCGAGCTGTTCGTCGAGGACCTGTATTGCGGCGCCGATCCGGCGTACCGCCTGTCCGTGCGCTACGTGTCGCCGAATGCGTGGCACATGGCGTTCGTGCGCAACATGTTCATCCGGCCCGAGCTGAGCGACCTGCCGACCTTCGACCCGAATTTCACGGTGCTGCACGCGCCGGAATTCCAGGCGACGCCGATCAAGCACGGCACGCGGAGCGGCACTTTCATCGTGCTCAATCTCGCCGCGCGGACGATTCTCATCGGGGGCACGCGCTACGCCGGCGAGCTCAAGAAGTCCATGTTCACGGTGATGAACTACCTGCTGCCCAAGCAGGGTGTGCTGTCGATGCATTGCTCGGCGAACGTCGGCAAGGCTGGTGACACCGCGCTCTTTTTCGGATTGTCCGGAACCGGAAAGACGACGTTGTCAGCCGATCCCGAGCGCGGCCTCATCGGTGACGACGAGCACGGCTGGGCCAGGGATGGGGTGTTCAACTTCGAGGGCGGCTGTTACGCAAAGGTGATCAACCTGTCGCCGGAGAACGAGCCCGACATCTACCAGACCACCCAGATGTTCGGAACGGTGCTGGAGAACGTGGTTCTCGATCCCGCCACCAAGAAGGTGAGGTTTGCGGACCAATCGATCACGGAGAACACCCGGGCGTCGTATCCGCTGCACTACATTCGGAACCACGTGTCCGGCGGCCGCGCGGGACATCCGAAGAACGTCGTCTTTCTCACCGCCGATGCATTCGGAGTGCTTCCTCCCATTGCCAGGCTGACCCCGCAGCAGGCGATGTACTACTTCCTCTCGGGCTACACGGCGAAAGTCGCCGGGACCGAGCGCGGTGTCACCGAGCCGCAGGCGACTTTCAGCGCGTGCTTCGGGGCCGTGTTTCTGGTGTGGCGCCCGACCAAGTACGCGTCGATGCTGAGCAAGCTGCTCGAGCAGCACAAGTCGAGTGTGTGGCTGATTAACACCGGCTGGAGCGGCGGCGCCTACGGAACCGGAAAGCGCATCAAGCTCGCCTACACCCGGGCGATGATAAACGCCGCTCTCGGGGGCGACCTCGATAAGGTGAGGACGGATCTCGATCCGGTGTTCGGGCTGGCGATCCCCGCCGAAGTAAAGGACGTCCCGGCCGAGGTGCTGCATCCGCGTCGCACCTGGAGTGACGGCTCGGCGTACGACGCTCAGGCGAAGAAGCTGGCGGAGATGTTCCGCAAGAACTTCGAGAAGTTCGGCGACGTGGATTCGGCGATCAAGAACGCCGGCCCGAAGGGCTGACGCGCGCCCCGGTGAAACAAGGTCGGGCCGTGCGCTTCGAGATTCTGCGCGACCCGGTCTGGAACAACATTCGAGTCGACGAGCTCACGCTCGCGCTTCTAGACACCGATGTCTTCCAGCGACTCAGGTACGTCCGCCAGCTCGGCTGGACCTATCTGGTCTATCCCGGCGCCACCCACACCCGCTTCGAGCACGCACTCGGCACCCACCACCTGTCGCGCCGTACGCTCGCGCTCCTGGCGGAGGCTGAGCACTCGAGCGCGATCGGCGAGCATGAACAGGCAGTGGTGCGTTCGGCGGCGCTGCTCCACGACGTGGGTCACTATCCTTTCTCGCACGCGCTGGAGGAGATAGGAGCGCTCCATCACGAGGAGGTCGCGCGTCCGCTCATCACCGAGGGAAAGGTCGCCTCGCTGCTGACCGCGGCGCTTGGCGCGGACGCGCCGGCCGAGGTGTTCGACCTCATCGCCGGGCGCAGCAACAGCCCGCTGCAGGGATTGATCTCGGGCTCCCTCGATCTCGACAAGATCGAGTACCTCAAGCGCGACGCATTCATGTGCGGCGTACCGTACGGCGAAATCGATGTGGACCGTCTCACTAATGCGCTGGTGCTGGTGGACGATCCCCGGACCGGGCGGCCATCGATCGGCGTCCGGGAAAAGGCGCTCTCCGCACTCGAGTCGCTGCTGTTCGCGAAATACCAGATGTACAGGAACGTCTACTGGCACCACGCGGTGCGCAGCGCGACGGCGATGTACAAGCGGCTGGTGGAAGACGCGCTCGAGGCTGGGGTCGTCGACGTGCCGTCTCTCGCGCGCTACACCGACGAGGGACTGATGCACCGCCTGGAGACGGCGTGGCGGACGCCGCTTCTCGTCGCGCTAAAGGAGCGGAAGCTGTACAAGCGCGCCGCCGAGTGGCCGGCCGCCGAGCTCGACGACGAAACGGTGGAATGGATCGCCACCGATCGCCGGCGCAGCGCTGGCGCCGAAGATGCGCTGGCGCAGGAATTCGGCCTCGCTCCCGGCGAGATCCTTCTCGACTACCCGGTGAAGACCCAGATGCTCGGGCTCGACATCCCGGTGCTGCGCCGAAGCGGAAAGGTCGAGACGCTGACCGGCGAAGGTTGGATCGGAACGATCAACCTCCCCTCCCTCTCCGAGCAGCTTTACAAGAGCGCGCGCTGGCTCCGGGTATTCACCGCCGGGCGGACGACGCTCGATCCGAACAGGATCCTCGATATTCTTTCGAAGATCGCCCGTGATGCCTGACGCGCGTCGCGGAACCCTCGCCGAGCTGGCGCGGTCACATCCCACGCTCCTGCTTACCGTTGGCTATCTCGCGCTGACGACCGTCGGTCTCGTTTACGAAGCGTGGCTCTTCAGGTACTTCGGGATCAACATCCTGGAGTACTCGGAGACGGGCGACTTTCTGCTCGCCGCGGTGCGGACACCGCTCATCATCATTCTCAGCATGCTGCCCGTCGTGATCATGTGGGCGATCAACGAGCTGCATCGACGGGCCCGGCAACGATATCGGCCTTACGCCAACTGGGCGAAGAGAATCGAGGGCACGGGGTGGGACATGGACAATCCCAGAATCGGGCTGCCCGTCTGGGCGTTGTTCATCATCATATACGCCAGCTTGTTCACCCAGATTTACGCCAAAATGGTCGCTAACCAGATCAAGAACGGCAAAGGCAGGGTCGTAAACGTGGAGCTGGTGAACCCCGGGAGCCTGAGGGCGGCGGACACCCCGCTCCTGGTTGGGACCACCGGAAAATTCGTATTTCTCTACTATCCCCGGCTCCGGCAAACGAGGATCGTTCCGATCGGCAATGTCGCGAGCATCGGAGTAGCCCCAAGGCCCTGACGGTAACGAAACGAGGCTTCGACCAGTCAGGAACGTGTCGCCACTTCGATGGATACAAGCTGTATGCAAATCGCGAGATTCCTTGTCGCCGCCGCCGTGGTGCTGGTCACCGGCTGCAACTCTACCCGCATCGAGCCGGCCCCTACTCCGGCTCGCCCGCTGCCCCGTGCGGGTCCGATCGCCATCAAGACCGGCTACGCCAGCATGGAGTCGCGCATTCTCTACCTCGTCAACGAGGAAAGGCAGCGTCACGGCCTGCCGAAGCTGGTGCTGAATCCCCAGCTCGATCAGGCAGCCAAGCTGCATGCGCAAAACATGGCGACGTACAGGAAAATGGCGCATGTCATCCCCGAAGCACCGCTGCCAACACTGACCCACCGCGCTCAGCACGTGGCCTACTACTACGCCACCATCGCCGAGAACATTGCTCTCGGATATCCGGACGCGGAGGGGGTCGTGCGCGGCTGGATGGAATCGGCCGGCCACCGTCGCAATATCCTGAGCAAGGAGAATGTCGAGATCGGAACCGGCGTCGTCAGCTCCTCCTCGGGAGGGCTCTATTTCTGCCAGGTTTTCGGCCGCCGGCGCACCTCGATATAGTCACAAAGATGCTTTTCCACGTTACACCTGAGGCCTGTTAAGTCCAAAACAGGTAAGGGCTTATACGTTAGCTCAACCGTAGTGGGGCTAACGATGTGTCGGAAAGCCGTGACCCGGCCATGTCCGTAACAGTCCATTACACATGAGCCGCCTCAGCGCTGTCTCCATCGCAGTTATGCTCGCCATTCCGACCGTCGCTTCCACTCAGGGATTGGTCGCCTCCACCGCCGAAACCGGCAGTGACGCCGCCATCTTCGAGACCAAGGACGCCGCCGTTCAAACGGTCGGCCTGACCCCGCTCTCCAACACACCAGTCAGAAAGGGTGAGCGCGAGGTTCGCATCTGGTATTCGGGGTTCGGCAACCCGCAGTACCTCGTGATCATCAAGCAGAAGGGCGCCACGATGACCGGCCGCCTGCTGCTCTGGTGGGACCAGTACTATCTGGACACTCCGGAGAAAGCGGACACCCGCGTCGACAACTTCGTGCGCGCGGGCTACGATTGCGGCCCGATCTCCAAGCGCAACTCCGAGTACGGCGAGGATCGCTGGATCAGCTCGGCCTGTGAAGCGAAGCTGACCGGCACGCCCGACTGGAAGGCCTTCCTGGCCGAAGTCGAGTCGCACGCTCTTCCTGGTGCGCCGATCGCCAAGGTCGCAAGCGATGAGCTGGCCGAGGCTGCCGAGCCCGAGAACTGGGGCATCACCGTCGAGCGGAAGTCCGGGAACACCTATGGTGTTTCGCACTACCATACCGCGCTGGTGATCGGAACGCCCGAGCCGGGTCGCGGCCCCAAGCTGCAGGATATGGTGAACGCTCTCGCGTCTACCGCGAAGCGCGAATCTTCCCTCGCCCAGACGCGCTAGGCTCCAGCCGTAGCACTAGTCGCGCAGCTCCGGAAGTCTTTCGTACAGCTTGAGTGATTGTGGATTTGCGAGTGCCTCGGTGTTCTTCACCGGCCGCCCGTGAATCACCTCGCGCACGGCGAGCTCGCTGATCTTACCACTTATAGTCCTGGGAATATCGCTGACCTGAATGATCTTTTTCGGGACGTGCAGCGGCGTCGTGTTCTCGCGCAGCTGGGTGAGTATCCGCTGGCGGAGGTCCTCCCCCAGTGAAACGCCGGGTCTGAGCTTGACGAACAGCACGATCCGCACGTCTCCCTGTGACCCGCCTCCCAGCTCCTGCCCGACCGCCACACTCTCCAGCACCTCCGGCACCTGCTCGACCTGCCGGTAGATCTCGGCGGTTCCGATCCGCACTCCACCCGGATTGAGCGTCGCGTCGCTGCGGCCGTAGATGGTGTAGCCGCGATGACGCGTGATCTCGGCCCAGTCGCCGTGCCTCCATACCCCCGGGAAATGCTCGAAGTAGGCTGACCGGTATTTCCTGCCATCGGGATCGTCCCAGAATCCGATCGGCATGCTGGGAAAAGGGCGCGTGCATACCAGCTCTCCCGGAATCAGCCGCACGGGCCTGCCGGTGTCGTCTAAAACATCGACGGCCATGCCGAGCCCGGGGGTCTGGATCTCCCCGCGATAGACGGGGAGAATGGGATTTCCCAGCACGAAACACGAGATGATGTCGCTGCCGCCGCTGATGCTGGCGAGATGGACGTCGCGCTTGACCTTCGAATACACGTAGTCGAAGCTGTGGTCGGCAAGCGGGCTTCCGGTGGAGAGAACCGCCTTCAGCCTGGACAGGTCGTGCTTGGCGCCCGGCTCGCGGCCTGACTTCTCCAGCACCGCCAGGTATTTCGCGCTGGTGCCGAAGATGGTAATGCCCTCCGCGGCCGCCATCGCCCACAGGACGTCAGCGCTCGGAGCGAGCGGAGCACCGTCATAGAGGACGACCTTCGAGCCCACCGCCAGCGAGCTCACCAGCCAGTTCCACATCATCCACCCACAGGTCGTGTAGTAGAAGATGCTGTCCTCGCGCTTCAAGTCGGTGTGGAGGATTAGCTCCTTCAGGTGCTGGATCAGCGTGCCGCCGGCGCTGTGCACCATGCATTTGGGAAGTCCCGTGGTGCCGGACGAATACATGATGTAAAGCGGATGAGCGAACGGAAAACGCTCGAACTGCTCGGCGCTCACCTCACGCTCGGGCGTCTTGATGCCGCTCGTTCCGCGCTCGGGCGTATTGACCTTGCTCGTCCCGCGCGGCGGTGTCCTGATGGCTGTGGCGCCGAGCGGCGGTGTCTTGGCGGCGATCGGATCGGGCGCGGTGACAACTTCCTTCTGGCTCGCGGCTTCCAGCTGCGCGGCGATGAACCTGGACCACAGAACGCCGTGCCTGACGCCGTCGAGATCGATCGTGCGCGGGCGGTACAGCGTCACGACGACGTGCTCGAGGGATGGAATGCGAAACGCGATTTGCCGGAGCCGCGGCAGCAGGTCGATCTCCTTGCCGTTGTAGAGATACCCGTTGGCAGCAAACAGAATCTTCGGCTCGATCTGGCCAAACCGGTCCATAACTCCCTGCGCGCCGAAATCCGGTGAGCAGGAGGACCAGATTGCGCCGAGAGAAGTCGCCGCCAGCATCGCGATGACGGCCTCGGGAATGTTGGGCAAGAGCGCGGCGACGCGATCTCCCGGCCGGATACCAGCCGAGCGGAGCACGCGGGCCAGGACGCCGACTTCCTCCCTCAGCTCACGATACGTGAGCGAGCGTTGACGGCCCTGCTCGTTCCACGACGCCAGCGCGGGCTCGTCGTCGCCGAAGCGCAGAAGGTTTTCGGCGAAGTTGAGGTCGGCATCCGGAAACCAGAGAGGACCTTCCTCGGGGTCAGGCGGCTTCATGGTATCCAGCCCGACGCCTACGCGTTCCGCGCCACCGCCAGTGCCGCGGTGTCCGATGATTCCGCAGAATCGCCACGTCAGCGACCAGAATCTCTCGGGATTCGCCAGCGACCACTCGTGCAGACGCCAGTATGACTCGGGAGAATAGTCGTCGGCGACAGGAGGACCGCCGCGCTCCTCGACGTAGCGGAGGAACTCGGTCATGTTGGCCCTTACGACACGCTCGGGCGAGGGAGTCCAGAGCGCCTCGCTCATCTCCACTTCTGCCTCAGCTCGTGGGGGGATTGAACTGTGCGTGCTGGCCCTGCAGCCACGACTTGTGGTAGTCCGGATCCTCGATATCCAGCGCCTGCTTCGCGACCTTGAGCGGGCGGAAGCTGTCCATCATCACCGCCAGCTCGTCGGTGTACTTCGCGCCGATACTCGCTTCGGCTCGCCCCGGGTGCGGACCGTGTGGTATCCCGTCGGGGTGGTGGGTGATACTGCCGAACTCGATTCCCTTCCGGCTCATGAATTCGCTCGACGCGTAGTACAGCACCTCGTCCGAATCGACGTTGCTGTGGTTGTACGGAGCGGGGACGGCTTCCGGATGAAAGTCATACGGGCGCGGACAGAACGAGCAGACGACAAAGCCATCCCCCTGAAAGGTCTGATGCACCGGCGGCGGCTGGTGCACGCGGCCGACGATCGGCTCGAAATCGTTGATGTTGAACGCCCACGGATAGAAGTATCCATCCCAGCCGACCACATCGAGCGGGTTGTGGTCGAGCATGATCTCGTTGATCCCGTCGTACTGCTTGACCAGAATCGGGAAATCTCCCATCTCGTCGATTGGCTCGACATGCGTCGGCCGGCGGATGTCGCGCTCGGAGTACGGCGCGCCTTCGATGAGCTGGCCGAACTCGTTCCGATACCGCTTGGGCCAGCGCACATGTCCGCGGCTCTCGAAAATCAGCATCCGGGGCGGCTCGATGTTCAGATCGAACCGATAGCGGTGCAGAATTCCGCGGTGGATGACGAGGTAGTCGCCCTCTCCGAATGGAAGGATTCCGTACGAGGTCTCGAGGACTCCCTTCCCCTTGCTCACGTACACCAGCTCGTCGGCCTGCGCGTTGCGATAGAAGTGCGCGTCGTTCTCGTCAGGCTCCGAGTACAGCATCGCGATGTCCGGATTGAAAAGAAGGGGGATACGATCGAGAGTTACACTCCCTCCCTTCTTCGCCCGCGATGTCAGAAAATGCCGGTGGTGCAGCGTCTGATTCGGATCGGCTTCGAACTTCATCTCGCACACGCGACGAACTGATTTTACGGTCGTCGGCGGGTGGATGTGATACAGCAGCGCGGAAGTTCCCGTGAATCCCTCGTGCCCTACCAGCTCCTCGGCGTAAATGCCGCCGTTCGGTTTCTTGAACGCGATGTGGCGCTTGCGGGGAATTTTTCCGAGGGTGTGATAGATCGGCATCTTCTACAGATTCCCGCGCAGATCCTGCTCGCGCTCCAGGGCTTCGAACAGAGCCTTGAAGTTCCCGGCCCCGAAGCTCTTGGCGCCCTTACGCTGGATGATCTCATAGAAGAGCGTCGGACGATCCTCCATCGGCTTGGAGAATATCTGGAGCAGGTATCCCTCCTCGTCGCGATCTACCAGGATGCCGAGATCTCTTATGGGTGCGAGGTCTTCCTCGATCTTTCCGACGCGGTCGAGGACGGTGTCGTAGTAAGTCCCCGGCACCCGAAGAAATTCGACGCCCCTGTCGCGCAGCTTGGTCACGGTGTCGATGATGTCATCGGTGGCGAGCGCAACGTGCTGGCA
>JBKKAY010000142.1:0-3829 GCA_046714195.1 Gemmatimonadaceae bacterium | reverse complement strand
TCGCCCTGCCGCGAAACCGCCTCGGCCAGGATCGCGCCGGTGAATGCGTATGTATATGCGATCCCGACCGACGGACGGTCCACCCAGTCGCCTTCCTTGATCAGCGCTTCCGGCGCGGTATAGACATCATTCCACAGCGTGCGCGTACGGTCCACGTCGACGAGGAGTCCTGAGATGCGAGGCGTGGACGGACCCTCGACGATCGGAGAGCCGACGATCTTCTGGACGAAGCCCTGCGACAGGAGATATGGCTCCAGGCCCAATCCCTGGCCGCCGCCGGTCGACACGTAAATCGGGCGCTCGGGCATCGCGTCCTTGATCAGACGCAAAAGAATCAGCTGGTTGCGAACCAGAAAGTCCGGCGGGATCGTCAGCACCATGTTGCCGTGTCGAAACAGCTGCGGCTGGGTGAGCTGGATGTAATCCGGCACCGCATCAGCCTCGGCGAACGTCATCTTCAGCGGCGGTCCCGTCGGCTTCTTCCATTGCTTGCCGCGATAAATGGCGGGTCCCTTGGCCGCGTCGTATTCCTCGACCGGGCGGCGGATCATCTGGCGCACGAACCAGTCGGTGTCCAGATACGTGCTGACGGCGACCGTGACGTCCCTGCGAATCCCTTCGACTTCCTGGGCGTACCAGAGCGGGAACGTGTCGTTGTCGCCGTTGGTGATGACTATCGCGTACGGCTCGAGGGAGTTGAGGTAATCACTCGCCCACTCACGGGTGAAGTAATGGCCCGCGCGAGACGCGAATTTCCAGTTGGCCACGAGTGGCACCAGCGCGATGAGCAGTATCGGCGCCGCGATCATGAACCCTCGGCGGGTCGGCCAGCTCGCCACGGCCGGCTTGCGAGCCTTGCCCGCCTCTTCGGGTTCCTCTCCACCGCTGACTGCGAGCGCGAGCTGCTCCCACAGGAAGCCTAGTCCGATGGCGGCCCACACCCCCCACGCCGAAAAGCTCCAGATGTAGAAGTAGTCTCGATCGCGAACCTCGCGTTCCACGTTGGTCAGCTCCGGAGCCTGCGACCACCCGTACTTGAAGTTCAGGTAGTAAATGAGCGCGAGTGTCATCGTGAACATCAGCGGCCCGAAATACCAGAAAGTTTTTCGGTCGCGGGTCCAGTGGACGTAACCGCCGAGCAAGCCTAGGGTGAGGAACACGACGGCGATGATGAACTGGAACGCCGGCGCATTCTGGTGCGCATCGCGCAACCACTGCCACTTGAAGTACAGCCACCACATTCCGACCTGCGCCGAATACGGAGCGTGTCGATCGACTTTGGCGCCGTACTGCTCGCGATTGATGTTGGCCTTCAGCCGATTGTAGGTGAGTGGGTCGAGCGTGCAGTCGAGATTGAGCTCGGTGGTGCAGGCGGTGGGAGCTCCCTCGTTGATCGCCGGAAAATGGGCGGCGCGGACCGGCTCGTAGATGAAAGGCGTGAAGCCGAGCAGCATCGCTCCGAAGGCGGCGAGAAGAAGCTTCCAGCGCAGCAAGGTGCGCCAGCGAACGGCGAGTATCGCAACGCCCGCCGCCGGGAGCGGCAGAAATCCCGCCGGGTGGTTCGAGTAGCCGAGGCCGAGCAGGAACGCCACCAGAATCAGAATTCGGTCGGCGCGCGGCGCGTCGGGGTCCTCCATCCACAGGAGCATGAGCCACGAGACGATGGCGAAGAAGAGCAGGGAGACGGTGTACACCTTCTCGTTCACCACCGACTGGTTCCAGACGGTGAACGCGGTGGCTCCGATCAGGGTCGCCACACCCGCGATGGTGAGCCGCAGCCAGCGCTCGGCGATCCAACGCGAAACGATCCGCTCCGTCACCAGAAACCAGAGTCCAGCTGCGCCGGCGCTCGAGATCGCCGCGAGAATGTTGATGCGCGCGCCAAATGAGGCAGGGATGGGAAGAGACGCAAACGCCTTCCCGAGCAGCATGAAGAATGGATTGCCCGGCGGGTGCGGGAGGCCGAGGACCTTGATCGACGCCATGTACTCGCCCGTATCCCACATCGCCACCGACGGCGCGAGTGTGATGAGGTAGAGGAGAAAGACGAGCGTGCCCGCGATCGCGGCGGGGATATATGAGGGACTGTATCCGTTTCTGGCGGATGTCGAAAGCGTCGTGGCCATTATGAAGTTGGGGAAGTTCCCGTTCCGAGTGGATGAATTTTAGTCATTCGGAGAGCGTTCTGCGTTTCAAAGCGCCAGCTCCCAGTACTGTCCAGTGAGGCCGTGGCCAAAGCTCTCATGCGCTTCTTCCTTCACCAGACGGAAGCCGGTGGCCTCGTAGATGTGCCGCGCGGCGTCGAGCGCGCTGTTGGTCCAGAGGGTGAGCCTGGCGTAGCCCATGTCGCGAGCGCAGGCGATACACTCGTCGACGAGGCGCCTGCCGACCCCTTTCCCGCGGGCGGCGGGCGTCACCAGCAACAGACGGAGCTTCGCCACGGATTCCGTGTCCTTCACGAGAAAAATCGATCCGACGCGCTCCCCGTTCAGCTCTGCGATCCAGCACCGCTCACGCGCCGGGTCGAATGATCTGACAAAATTCACGACGATCTCTCCAACCAGCGCCTCGAACCTCTCGTCCCAGTCATACTCGCGGTGGTAGAGACTGCCGTGCGTAGACATCACCCATCCCATGTCTCCGGGGCGATGCGCGCGGAGCTGGACATCTCCTCCGGTTCCGGCGCCGCCGTCCAATACCCGTTGGATCGTCCGCATCGATGCCACCAGACTCTCCTGGGCCGGCCCTGAAATGCCATCCAGCATCCGTGAGATCTCTTCCGACTGGCGGTCATTCAGGGCGGAGAAAACCGAGCGGCCCCTGGCGGTAAGGCGCACCAGATTCCTCCGTCCATCACCGGTCGAGCGCTTGCGCGTCACCAGCCGATCCTTCTCGAAGCTCCTGAGCATTCGACTCAGATAGCCGCGGTCGATCCCGAGCGAGCTGGTGAGGTCGGTTGCCGTGAGATCCTTCAGGTGCGCGAGCTCGTAGAGAACGCGCACTTCGGTGAGGGAGTAGGGACTCTCCAGCAGTCCCTTCTGCAGTAGACCGATTCGCCTGGTATAGAAACGGTTGAAGGCCCTGACCGCTTCGACGTTCGTCATATCGAAAAGCTCTGAGAGATAGTTGACTTTGTCAACTAACTCGGACTGCGGACCACTAATCCTGCGACATTAGGCTCCCCTTGTTTTCGGGATTTCTTCGGTATACCCTGATTGGATGGGATATATCGAGCTGAGAGCCCATACCGCGTTCTCCTTTGGCGACGGAGGCACCTCCCCGGAGGCGCTGGTTGGTCGCGCCGCGGCGCTCGGGTACACCGCCATTGGAATCACAGACACTGCCGACCTGGGCGGCATCGTCCGGTTCGGACTCGAGGCGCGGCGGCTCAATGTGAAGCCCATCGTCGGCGCCGAGCTCGTCGTCGATGGACATCCCGCCGCTTTCATCGCGCGAACCAGACAGGGATACCAGAATCTCGCCGCCCTCGTCACCAGGTCACGCGTCGGAGATCTCTCGATCTGGAAGAAGGGCGACGGCAAAAAAACGCGCGGCCGCCCGCGCATCTCGTGGCTTGAAATAGCGGAGCGGAGCGAGGGATTGCAGGCGCTCACCGGTCCGGCAACCGGACAGATAGCGTCGAGTCTCCGCTCCGGTGACTATAGAACTGCCGAGCGCACCCTCTCTCTGTGGCGGGAGGTGTTCGGCGAGAGACTGGCGGTCGAGGTACAGCTCCACCACACCTCGGGCTCCGAGTCCGCGCTCGCCACCGCGCTGATCGAGCTGGCCGAGCGACAGCAGGTGCCGTGGGTGATTTGCCACGAGCCGC
>JBKKAY010000141.1:0-6918 GCA_046714195.1 Gemmatimonadaceae bacterium | reverse complement strand
GGATTGAGCGCGAGTAGAATGCGTGGCTCCAGGAAAATCTCCGCCGCTCCAAGCGCACCGATGACGACGAACCAGACCAGCGTCACGGGCCCGAAGATCCGACCCACCTTGGCGGTCCCTTTTTTCTGGAAGAAAAAGAGGGTGAAGATGATCACCAGCGTGAGCGGGATCGCGAACTTGCCGAGCACCGGGTTGACGACCGCCAGGCCCTCGGTCGCGCCGAGGACGGAGATGGCCGGGGTGATGATTCCATCACCGTAAAGCAGGGCCGCTCCGATCAATCCGATAACAATGATCACCGCCTTGCGGCCTCGATCGGCGTCTCGGTGTGTTCGCTGGAGTATCAAAGCGACGAGGGCGAGGATTCCACCCTCGCCCCTGTTGTCGGCGCGCATGACGAACACGATGTACTTGATGCTGACAACCGTGATCAGCGACCACAGAATCAGCGAGAGGACGCCGTAGACGTTGGTTTCGGTGGCAGCGAGCCCATACTCGGGCTTGAAGCATTCTCGCAACGCATAGAGCGGGCTGGTGCCGATGTCGCCGTAGACGACACCAAGCGCGAGAAGAGTCAGTTTTGCGAGACGACGGCCGGTCGGGTGCGCTTCGACGTTAGTACTGATTTGCGGGACCTAAAGGGGTTGTTTCACGCCTGCCGCGGGGCAAATGCGTTGAGCTGCGGAATCTCCGTCAGCGATCCGGCCTTGGCAAGGTCGATACCAAAGCGGGCCCGTTCAGGCTGAGCTTTTGGGCATGTCGCTTGCTTAATAACAGGCCAGGAAGGGAACGAATAACTGGGACGTTTTCTCTGATGGAGGCTATATGAAGGATCTAAACTCAAGGGGTATCGAGAACGAAGTTAAGGGCACGGCCAAAGAGATGAAGGGCAAGCTCCGCGGCGACCTCGGCGATGCTACCGACAACACCAGCGAGCACATCAAGGGCCGCGCTGAGCAGCTCGAAGGTAAGGTCCAGAAGAATTTCGGGAAGGCGGAGAAGAACACCGATCCCGATAACATCTAGCACCACCAGAACGAGAAAAAAGCCGGCGCGGAAATCCGCGCCGGCTTTTTTATTGGGTCAAACGCTGGCGATCAGTTCATCCGGGGCACACCTGAGCTGCCCCTGCCGCGTTTCTTGGCGAGGTCCTTCCGCCCTTTGGCGCGCATCTTCTCGAATTTTTCCTGCTGAGCTGGATTCAGCAATCGCTTGATCTGGGCGTTTGTGCTATCGCTGATGACACGGCTAGCCAGGGCCAGCGAATCGAGCTGCGGCTTGACCGGCCGGTAGAGTGCCACGATCTGAGTGTGCTTCTGCTCGATCAACGAGTCGATCGACGCCTGCTGCTGGGCATTGAGATCGAGCTCGCGCGCCAACCGCTGGCGGTAACTGGGGGATGACCGGCCTTCCCGGTGCCTCTCGCCGCTGATCACCCGATCGGCGGTAAAGCCGAGCGCGCCGCCCGTGATAAAGGCGCCGAGCAGAAACATCACCGCGTAACCCTTCGATCGTTCCATCAGAATCCTCAGTGTGAAAGCACGTAACGGAAGGTCGCTTCGCGCTGCGACGAGCCGTCGCGCGGCGCAGTCACGACATAAACCGCGCCGGGAAGCGTATCGATGACAGTCGGCTCGCTGACTTCTTCGTAGGTCGTCTGCAGTTGGGCCTCATTCTCCCGTGACCAGAGCAATCCCGCGACTATGACCAGCGCCGCCGCCGCGGCCATGCCGGGCGCGGACCACTTTCCGAGCACCGACCACAGGCTCGGCTGCAGACGGACGACGCCCATGCGATGTGCGGCCACGAGCGACAAGATCCGCGTCTCGAGGCCTTCCCAGTACGAAGGGTCGGCGGGAGGCGCATAGACGTCGCGCAGCATCGCGCTAAGTCGCGCGTCGCCCTCATCTGCCAGCCTTAATTCGTTTTGGTCGTCCATGTCCTAGCTCCTCATGTTCTCGAGCAGTTTCCGCAGCCGCAGCCGCGCGTGGTGCAAATCCGATCTCGCGGTGCCGCCGGGGATACCCAGCAATTCTCCGATCTCCGCGTGGGTGAAGCCCTCCACATCGTGGAGAACGATCACCGCCCGCGCCCGCTCCGGCAATTCCGCCAGCGCGTCCTTCAACCGCGACTTCAGCTCCGCGGCTTCACCCGGATCGCGGAACGGACTCGGCATCGCATCGGAAAGCTCCTCCGCGGTCCGCACCTTTTTCCGCCGCGCGATATCCAGCGCCGCGTTCGCCACAATCCGATTCAACCACGGCCCGAACGACTGGCCAGGATCGAACCGGCCTATCGCCTGATAAGCGCGCAGGAAGCCGTCCTGAACCGCGTCCTCCGCGTCCTCGTGCGTCAAAACGATCGAGCGAGCCACCGCGTAAGCCCGCCTCTGGTGTAGCTGGACGAGCCCGTCAAACCCGAGGGGATCCCCCTCGAGCGCCAGCGCGACGAACTTTGTTTCCGCAGTAGAAGTACGCCCCGGGTCCGTCAATTGTTGAGGGTCGCTGGGAGGTTGGGCGCTCCATCGGCCTGCGGGAACGCGGCTTCTGTGGGCGCTATCGCCTGAAGGTAGAACTCGGTGAGCTCCCGGAGAACCGCGTTACTGGTTCCGGGGGTGAGGGCAGACGAGGCGCTGTGGGTTACGAGGGCGGTCAGCATCCTGGCCGCGACCTTCGGATCGAGCTCGCGGAACTCTCCGGTGTCCACTCCGCGCCTGATGATCGGGGCGAGCTGCCCGACAAAGTGGGCCACGACTTCTCGGTCATACAGCTCGGCCAGCTCGGGAAACTGCCACTGCTCGGCGGCGACCAGCCGCCTCACCGTTGCGCCCAGCGTAGAGGTAAGGAACTCCCAGTGTCGGGACAGTGTGTCCAGTAGCTGTCGCGTTGGTGGGGCCGACGCCGAGGCTGGGGAATCGGCCTTGGGGGGCGCCGGGGCGAGAGCCTGCCGGACCGTCTCCCGGAAGAGCTCTTCCTTGTTGGGGAAGTAAAGGTAGATGGTGCCCTTGGAGACTCCGGCGCGGTCGGCGATCTCGTCCAGGGTGGTATTGGCGACCCCGGCTTCGCCGAAGACCTCGAGGGCGGCGCGGAGGATCTGCTGGGGTCGTTCGGTTGGATTCCGGCGCCATTTGGGCCGTCGCTGGGGCATCGTGACCTCTAATAACTGACCAGTCAGTCAGTAATATGAGGCTATCACTCGAAGACCGCAAGCACCCTATGGGTGAGCCCCGGTAGTCTCCTTGTTCCGGAAATGCGCGTTCGTCATCATCACGATCGCCGTCATCAGCAGGAACAACGTCACCGCGCCGAGGACGAGCCCCGTGAGCGCCGCACCCAGGTCAGTCTTCTTCTTGATCGTCGTGGCCATCTATTTCTTCGCCTCCTCGCCGCCGGTGACCCGCACCTTCGAGATAGTGTCGTTCTGATTGATCTTCGGAACAATATCGAGACCCTCAACCACCTTGCCGAACACCGTGTGCACTCCGTTCAGGTGCCGGGTGTTCTGCTCGCTCAGCACGATGAAGAACTGGCTGCCCCCGGTGTCCTTCCCGGCGTGCGCCATCGACAGCGTGCCGACCTGGTGCTTGTTGGGGTTGCCGTTGGTCTCGCAGTCGATCTTCCAGCCCGGGCCGCCGGTGCCGACCGGACCCTTGGCGTGCTCCCCGCCTTTCGAGTACGGGTCGCCGCCCTGGACCATGAAGTCCTTGATCACGCGGTGGAACTTGGTGCCGTCATAGAAGCTCGAGTTCGCCAGCTTCTCGAAGTTGGCCACGGTCTTGGGCGCATCCTTTTCGTACAACTCGGCTTTCATGGTGCCGCGATTGGTTTCTATCGTTGCGAATTTGGTCATTGTGTTATGAAAAGGAATCGAGGAAGAATAATAACACGGAAGGACTCCGGATTTTTTGCTGAACAACATAAAGAACGGGTGGGAGGCGCCAGAAGCATAGCCGTAAGCTCCTAGTTCACGACACGGGACTTGCTGCTGCGCGGATCGTGAAAAAAACGCCACAACGATGAGTCCCGTCGCTTGAACTAGGAGCTAATAGCTACGCTTCTTACGCCTCTCACCCGTTCCGTTGCCGTTCGCCGTTAAACCCTGCTCGAAGGACAGATGTCATTCAGCACGCACACCTCACAATGTGGAACGCGCGCATGACAGACTCGGCGGCCGTGAAAGATCAGAAGGTGCGAAAGAAGCGTCCACTCCTCGCGCGGGAATAGCAACATCAGGTCGCGCTCGATCTTTACCGGATCGGTTTCCCTGGTGAGCCCGAGCCGGAAGGCGACGCGAGCGACGTGGGTGTCGACGACCACGCCTTCGTCCTTGTGAAACGCGTTTCCCAAGACGACGTTCGCGGTCTTCCGGCCGACTCCGGGCAGCTTGACCAACTCGACCATTGAATCTGGCACCTCTCCTTTATGCCGCTCGACAAGCGCCTTGCCCAATCCGATGAGGCTCTTCGCCTTGTTGTTGAAAAATCCAGTGCTGCGGATTGCATCCTGGACCTTCAGAGGCTCGGCATCGGCCAGCGATTGCGCGGTCGGAAAAGTCCGAAACACGTTTGGTGTCACCATGTTCACGCGCTTGTCGGTGCACTGCGCGCTGAGGATCGTCGCCACCAGGAGCTGAAGCGGGGTCTTGTGGTCGAGCTCACAGTGCGCGTCGGGGTGCGCTCGCTTGAGCCGAGCCAGAACTTCCGCGGCGTGTGCCGGCAGCGATACGGGCCGACGTTTCGGTTTCACCGAAACTTTTCCTTTTACTACGCTCTTTCCCGGCTTGAGCTTCACCACGATTCGCTTCTTCATCGGTTCCGCCGCCTCCCCCGGCGCGCGAACGCGATGACGTCGTCCGCGCTCCTGGTATTGAGGATCTCTCCCGACTCGAGCCAGGCTTTTCGCGCCAGCCCGATTCCGAAGTGGACGTTGTCGAGCGCCGCCGGTGAATGCGCATCGGGCCCGATCTCTATCGTCACGCCCCGCTCCTTCGCCTGACGGCAGTAGCGCCAATCCAGATCGAGCCGGTGTGGGTCCGCGTTGAGCTCGAGCGCGACTCCCACATCAGCCGCCTTCTCGATCACCGCTTCGACATCCAGCGCGTACGGCTCGCGCGACAGCAGCAGCCTTCCGGTTGGATGCGCGAGGATCGTGAGGTGCGGATCATCGAGCGCGGTCAGGACCCGTTTCGTCATCGCATCGCCGTCCATGCTGAAGCGCGAATGGATGGAGCCGATGACGTAGTCGAACCGATCGAGAATTCCCGCGTCGTAGTCGAGGCGCCCGTCGGCGAGGATGTCGGCCTCGATTCCCTTGAGGACGCGGAAGTCGGTGAATTCTTCATTGAGCTGGTCGATCTCATCGTGCTGTCTCTCGAGCTTGTCCCGCTTGAGCCCGCCGGCATAGAACGCCGATTCGGAGTGGTCGGAGATTCCGATGTAGCTCCAGCCGCGTGCCCGCGCTCCTTCCGCCATGTCGGCGATCGACGAGGTGCCGTCGGAATACTCGGAGTGACAGTGCAGAATGCCGCGCAGGTCGTCGTAGACCACGAGATCGGGCAGCGCGTCTGAAGCGGCAGCCTCGACTTCGCCCATGCCCTCTCGCATCTCGGGAGGAATCCACGCCAGACCGAGCTCGGCGAAGAACGCCTCCTCGTCGGCAATATCGATCGGCTTGGATTTCCTGAGCGCGGAATTCCCCCTTAGCTCGAGTCCTTTCGACTGCGCGTGGCCGGTTAGCTGCTCCACATGTGCGCTGCTTCCAGTCGCCCGCCAGAGCGCCACTCCGTAGTCACCGCGCTCGACGCAATGCATGTCGAGATGGGTGCCGTCCACGAACCGGATGTCGACCGAGCCCGGCTCCTTGCCTGAGGTCGCTTTCTTCACTCCCGGCGACCGCGCGAATGACGCTGCCGTGCTCACCGGATCGCCGCACTCCGCCACGATGTCGATGTCGGCGATCACTTCGTTGTGCCGGCGGATCGACCCGGCCACGTCGGCGCGCCTTACGTCGGGGTGCTTCCTCACGTTGGCGAGAAGGAGGTGCGCCTCGATCGCCGCCTGCGGGAACCGCTCGAGGTGCGTGTCTCGCTTGAGGATCGAGATCCCTTTCAGAATTCGCTCAGCGGTCTTCTTCCCGAACCGCGGCAGCTCGGCCAGCTGGCCGCTCAGCGCCACTCGCTCGAGATCGTCGACTGTCTCGACGCCGAGTGACTCGTGGATTTGTTGAATTTTTGCGGCGCCGAGCCCGGGCACGCGCATCAGATCGAGCAAGCCGCTGGGCATTCCCTCCAGGAGACTCGTGAGATAAGAGGACTCGCCAGTCTCGACCAGCTCGCGCACCACCGCGAGCGTGGCGGGACCGATGCCCGATGTCTGAGCGAGCTCGCCCGAGCGGAGAAGGGAACCGAGGTCGTCGGTGTCGATTGCGACGAGGGCTCGCGCGGCTCCGGCATACGCCCGGGCTTTGAACTTGTGCTCGCCCTTAACCTCGAGGAGCGCGCCGATCTGGGACAGAACGTGCGCGGCGGTGCGAGAATCCATCCCGTCAATATAGGAGGGCGGCTCCGCAAGCTTTTGCTCAAGACCACCTGCGGGGGAACCACGAACTGAAGACTACAGGCCAAGGGCCGTCAGTTTTGACAGTTGTGGGCTACGGGCCATGGCTGTCGGCGATCCGCGTTTCGTTTGGTCAGAAATCGTGGGAAGCTCGCAGCCCACACCTTTTTTTCTGACAGCCCCCGGCCGGTAGTCTTCAGTTCGTTGTTGAACGGAACTGGTCCAGTGCCTGAGCTAGGATCCCTCTTCGATCCCCGCGTGGAACGGCAGCGTCTTCACGATCTCCTCGATCTGCTTCTGAATCAGCTCCAGCTCCTGGCTGGCGCCTTCGCTGTCGAGCATGCCGTGCCTCATCGTCACCGCCA
>JBKKAY010000140.1:0-3673 GCA_046714195.1 Gemmatimonadaceae bacterium | reverse complement strand
CGGCTCTTCCGCTCCGCGATCAGCTTCTGGAACATCGTCACCAGTCCCTGCGGATGTATCCGCGCGCGGACGAGATTGTTCAGGCCCTCGACATCGGCCTCGAGCTCATCCTGACGGCTGAAACGGGCGAAGACAGCTCCCCCGGCCACGTTGATGATCGCGCCCGCTGCCTGGCTGCTACAGACGTTGGTCAGCACGCAGGCGAGCGTGATGCCGATGTTGGCACCCTGCTCCTTTTCCATCTGCTTGACGGTATGACGACGAACGACGTGTCCGATCTCGTGGCCGAGGACTCCGGCCACTTCCATCATGTTGCTTGAGCGCTCGATCAGTCCGCGGTTGATGTAAATGAAGCCGCCGGGTACGGCGAAAGCGTTTACTTCCCTGCTGTCGACGATGAAGAAGTGCCAGTCGAGATCACCCCTGCTGGTCAGGCGCGCGATCGAATCACCCAGGACGTTGATATAGCGGTTCAACTCAGGATCCTGGACGATCGGTAGTTGCGCGTTGATCTGTTGCGCATATTCCTGTCCCATCTGCACTTCCTGTTGCGTCGACACGCCACAGGCGGCCAGGGAACAGATGACCGCAATCGTTGAGATAAGTCGTCTCATTCAAATACTCCGACGGAGAAATTGCTGAACACTGGAGAAGGCAAGACCCATTCCATGATTGGAGTTTGTACCCCACTGTGAGGCTCCTGACACTTGCCCGCGACCTCAAGCGGAGAAAGGCGAGGGAGAAACATGGGCTCTTCGTCGTGGAAGGAGTTCGCGCCGTCGAGGAGCTGCTGCGGTCGGGGCTGCCGCTACGCGGGGCTTTGATCGCGCCGCAGCTGGCGACCGCCCCGCGCGGGCAGGCGCTGCGTGCCAGTCTCGAAGCCGCCGGAGCCGAGCTCGCCGAAGTATCGGAGAAGGATTTCCGGAGCGCCGCCGAGACCGAATCGCCACAGGGAGTAATCGCAATCGCGGAAGTGCCCGCCATCAACCTTGACACTCTGGTCATCGGCAGCAGATGCCGGCTGATCGTTCTCGACGCCGTACAGGACCCTGGCAACGTCGGCACCATCGTGCGGACGGCGGCGGCTCTCGGGGCGGCGGCGACGATCGCGCTGCCCGGCACCGTGGACCTGTGGAACCCAAAGGTGATTCGGAGCTCGATGGGCGCGCAGTTCGTCCATCCCGCCTTTCATTCGACGTTGCCGGAGCTGTTCGCCTTTCTGGAAAGGGAAGGAGTAGAGCTCTGGTCGACTGCCGTCGGGGGAACTCCGCTGAGTCGTGATCTGGCGCCCGAGCGTTTGGCCATAGCCGTCGGCAACGAAGGGTCGGGCCTGTCCCCCGAGGTGCGGTCCGCGTCACGCCGAACTGTCTCGCTTCCGATTTCGGGCGGCGCCGAGTCGCTCAACGTCGCGGTTGCAGCGGGCATTATTCTCTACGAGCTTCGGTGATGGTCGATATCGTCTTTGGCTTCTACGCTTTCCTGCTGGGCGCGTGCATCGGGTCCTTTCTCAATGTTTGCATCTCCCGGTGGCCCGAGAACCTGTCGGTCATCCGCCCGCGGTCGCGGTGCCCGAAATGCGGGCATGAGATATCCGCGGCTGAAAACATTCCGATTTTCAGCTGGATCCTGCTGCGGGGCAAATGCCGCGGCTGCGGCGAGCGGATTTCGATTCAGTATCCGGTGGTGGAGCTTCTCGTCGGATTGCTCTGGCTCGCCGCCTACCTCAGCGAGGATTTCACGCTGACCGCTCTCAGGATCGCTGTGTTCGCCACCGTGATGCTCGGCATAGCGATAACCGATGCGAAGTACTTCCTGATTCCCGACGGCTTCACCGTGTTCGGGCTATTCTGGCAGCTCGTCACTGCGTTGATCGCTCTTTTCATCGGCGATCCGGGTCCGTTTGCGCAACCGTGGGACGCGGTTATCGGCATGTGCGTTGGAGCGGGCGCTATCTCGATAGTGGGATGGCTCGGAGAAGTCTGGTTGAAGCGTCCGGCGATGGGTTTCGGGGACGTGACGTTGATGGCGGTGGTGGGTGCCGCTGTCGGAACCGAACGGTCGCTACTGACGATCTTCATCGCCGCCGCCATCGCGCCAGTCATTCTTCTCGCCATCGTGTATCCGCTGTCGTCCCGGGGACTGGCCGACGACGGTGGACAGACGGAGCTTCCTCTCAATGCGGCCGCATCGTGGCGAAGGCGTGAGCTTCCATTCGGCGTCTTTCTTGCCCCCGCCGCTGTGGTGGCGCTGCTCTGGGGTGACGCCATGATAGGCTGGTATCTGAGAGTGTCGGGCCTGTGACCCGTTCCGCGAGCTTTACTCCGACCTGGATTTCCGAATGAACCGCATCCCCGCCTCCGCAGTAGGAATGGTGGTATTCCTTTCACTTGCCGCCGCTTGCGAGAGTGAGAAGCCCAAATACGAGGGGCCGTACGCGGCGCAGGTGACCGAGGCGGTTCCGCTGATCGAGAAAGCCGTCGGCCTGAAGTTCAAGACTGCTCCGAAGCTCGAGACGCGGTCGAAGGCGCAGGTGCGCGAGTTCATCACCCAGCAGTTCAAAGAGCCGCGCGCCATCCGCGATCTCGCCGGAGAAGAAACCGCATACAAGCGGCTGGGGCTCATTCCCGACACGCTCAAGCTCCAGGAGTTCATCATGAGCCTGCTCGAGGAGCAGATCGTCGGCTATTACGATCCGAAGACGAAGGTTCTCTACATAGTCGAGGGCTCCGCCAAGGACGCCGTCGCCGTCACCGTGCCCCACGAGCTGGTGCACGCCCTTCAGGATCAGTACGTGAGCCTCGATTCGGTCCAGAAGATCGAGGGTGACAACGACCGCAGAGTTGCGGCGCAGGCGGTGTTCGAAGGACAGGCCGTGTACGAGCAGATAGCTGTGATGCTCGGCGGAGACAACGTCGCGATCAACCTTCCCGGCGGGTGGGACAGGGTGCGCGACCTGATACGGGAGAGCCAGGCGACGATGCCGATTTTTGCCGCCGCTCCCACCGTTATCCAGGAGACGCTCATTTTCCCGTATCTGAGCGGGGCAGAATTCGTCCGCAACTACAAGGAAAGAAAGCCGGGCACGATGTTGTACAGCGACATGCCGGTCTCGACCGAGCAGATAGTTCATCCGGCTTCTTTCTTTGGGGAGCGGGATGCACCGACCAGGATCAGCGTCGGCACTCTCGCGAATGCGGTTCAGGTATATGAGAACACTCTCGGAGAGTTCGAGACGCGCCTCTTTCTTTACGAACACCTCAAGGACCAGAACGAGGCAGTCCGCGGCGCTACCGGGTGGGACGGCGATCGCTACGTCGTGATCACCACACCGCAGGGGGAGGGGATTGTCTTCGTGACGGTGTGGGATTCATCTGTCGACGCGGGCGAGTTCTACGACATCGCGGGGCAGGGGATCGAGAAGCGGTTCAACACCACTGGTGTCGTGTCCGCCGACAAGCTGTCGCGGACCTACTCCGCTCGTGGCCGGTCGCTGCGCCTCACGACGGTGGAAATTGCCGGACGTCCGGTCGTCATCTACGTCGATGTGCCAGCGGGAGCGAACACGGCGGTGGTGCAGACCGGTCAGGTGAAATTGACGCAGTAGCACACGGCGCGAGTTCCCGAGCGCCTATCATGAAAATCACGGAGAGGTCATGCGCATTCTGACGGTTTC
>JBKKAY010000139.1:0-18649 GCA_046714195.1 Gemmatimonadaceae bacterium | reverse complement strand
GAAGGAGAGCACGTCCCCGTCGATAAGGGCCTGCGAGATGTACGGCTTTTCCTGGAAGCGCCACCGCTTGATCAGCTCGGGGGTCACCCCGGGCATGGTCCCGAGCAGGGCGACCAGCCATTCGTCTCTAAAGCGGTATCGTCGCTCATTGGCCTGCAGGCCTGCGGGTGTGGTCATGGCTTCCGGTGGGGCGCTTTCCTGGGTCTCTGCTCTATGGAAGGCAGGCCGTGATAATGACTGCTTTCCACCCCCCAAGATAACACTGACTATTATCCTCGCGATCGACTCCAGAGGCGCCTGAGCGGTTCATCCGAGTCCCGGAGTGGCACTAATCCCTCGTCGCCGTTTATTATCCATCCCTATCGTTCACGAATACCATTCCCCGCCGGAAAACGCGAGGAGTCCAGGAGAATTGATGATTGATGCAGCAAGTCGGTTCATTGTGGTGGCAGCGTGTGTGGCAGCGTGTGTGGCAGGGCCGGCGATCGCCGGCGCCCAGGCGCCGTGGCGGCAGATATACGCGGATTCGGACGTCCGGGTCCTCTTCGACACGTCGAGTGTAGCGCTGGCCTCTCCCGGGACCTGGACGACAGTTACCAGCTGGGATTACTCCAAGCCACGGATTCTGGAGAACAAGAAGGCCTACACCCGGCTCGTCCAGAGAGTCCACGTCCGCTGCTCGCCGGTTAGGGTGAAGCGGGTGCGCAGCACGGTGTACGGGCCGAACAACGTGATGGTGAGAGACGAGGGCGAGGTCGATCGCCGCGATCAGTCCGCCATGTCGTGGGATCGTCCGCGGCGGGGTACGGGCGCGGCGAACGCGTTCGAGTCGGTTTGCGGGGTGCTGACGCGGAAGGGAAAGGCGGTGACAAAGGCACCCGCCACCAAAGCACCGGCGAAGAAACCGGCGGCCAAGACTACAGCCACTCGCTAACAATCCAGCAAAGAGCAAAGGGGCGCGGAATTCCGCGCCCCTTTTTTCTATGTGCTCGCTCGAGATATCCGGACCGGGTCGGACTGATCGAGGTCAGGGACGCTTCGGGTCGCTGCCTCCGCCTGGCCGCGGATTGAGGTTCATGGTCCGGTCGCTCGGCGTAGGGGTTGGCCCGAAGCCCCCCGGCCGGGTACCCGAGGGTGGTGACGTGTAGTTCTCCCGCGTGACGACGGTGGTGCCACCGCCGCGCCTGAACAGGCCGAGCAATCCGAGCAGGCCGAGCAGCCCCCACGGAAAATCGCGGTCGCCGCCATCGGTGTCGCCCTCGGTTTCCGACATGGCCATTGGAGGCGGAGCGATCGTCGTCGTGTCGAATGGTGGCCCGCCCGCGGTACCGGTCTGGGCTCCGGCTCCTGTCGTCGGAGGAGTCGTCACGCTGGTGTCCTGCGCGTAGCTCGTCGCGGCGAGGCACAGCATCGCACCAGTGACGGCGGTCATTCTTCGAAAGCGTCCGTTAAGCATTGTCACCTCGAATGGATTGGATGATCATGACGTGCAACTGCGTCTCTGGCACGTCGCAGGCCACTCAGCCGGTTTGGCGGAACGGTGAACGCGCCCTCAAAAAAGTGTGCCGTGACGGTGGGCCTGGGGGCAGTCAAAATCTCCAAAAAAAAGGTGCACCTCAACACCCAGTCTTGGCCGGACGTTTGCTCTATGCGGGGGGTGCAGGCTTCACCCGAGGGGGACAATGCGTTTACTCGAATCCCAGCCCGAAAAAAAGCAGCGGTTCGCGGGCACGACCCTTTTCAGCATCGCACTTCATTTCGGCCTCATTTTTCTCGCCGTCTTCGCTACCGCGCGCGCGGGAGTAAAGAAAGTCAACAAGGATAGAGAAGAGAAGGTCAACTTCGTAGCGGTGAAGAAAGAGCCGCCTCCACCCGAGGTGAAGAAAGAGCCACCACCGCCCCAGGAGAAGCCGAAGCCCAAGGCTGCCAAGGTCGAGACTCCGCGGTTGCCCAAAGCGGTTCCGGTAGCGCCGCCCCAGGGTTTTCAGGTTGTGCCGCCGGTGGTGAGCATTCCCACCGCGCTCCCGTCGATCGATTTGTCCAGGGCGACGACGAATGAGAACGACTTTACCGGCAAGGGCGTCGCTGGTGGCACTGCCACCGGAGTCGAAGGCGGGACCGGCAAGGCGGGCGACACCGGCAAGGACGCCGGCGTCAGCCACGACACGCCTTACATGGATTTCCAGGTCGAGAAGGTGGTAAAGCTGGTTGGCGGAGCGTCGCCCGAGTACCCCGAGCGGCTGAAGGAATCACGGATCACCGGCCAGGTAATCGCGCAATTCGTGGTGGGTGAGAACGGGCGATACCAACCCGGCACTCTCAAGATCCTGGAGTCGAGCAACGAGGCTTTCACGGAGGCCGTCAAGCGCGCGCTCCCGGGGATGAGATTCTCCGCCGCGCAGATCGGGGGACAGAAGGTGAAGCAGCTCGTCCAGATGCCGTTTCAGTTCACCATCAAGGGTTAGTCATCGCGCACTGCAAGCCGCGGGGGATTTCCTCCGCGGCTTTGCCTTGCCCGCAGGTGTCACGCGAAGCAGGGTCTGACAGTCATGGTACTGAGGTCCTCCACTGGTGTCACCGAACCGGTCGCGCGGACGAGGTGTATCACCAGGGGAATGAATAAATTGAACGCTCGATGATCATCCGCACTCACCGCGCTTTGCTCGGAGTCGTGGCGAGCCTCGTACTCGCGGCGACCGCCGGTGCGCAGAATCAGCCGGCGTCTCCACGCCCCAGGCCGCAGCGACCGGTAGAGGTCCCGCCGGCCGTGGTGGTGCTGCCTGTGGATACGACGGCGGGTGATTCCATCCGCGTCATCATCGAGCGCGACCTCGACTACGGCGACCGGATTCAGCCGGTGCTGCTCGACAGCGCTCCCGCCCACGACGTCTGGCATGCCGGGAAACGGAGCATCGATTTCGGGCCGTTGAAAGAGACGCGTGCGAAGTTCGCGGTGCGCGTGCGGCCAATCTCTACCGGACTTCGCGTTGAGATCTTCGACGTCGCGCGCGAGAAGCTGCTTCAGGCGGGGAGCTTCAGGCTGCCGCGGGTTCCGCGGGACCGGTCATCCACCCTGCGCGATTCCCTCGACCGCGTGCGGGCCGTCCGCATCAAGGCGCTGCAGGTGAAGCTGGCCGCCGACTCGGTGACTCTCGATACGCTGGCACGCGCGGCGGCGCGTCCCGTGCCGCAGAATCGTCCTGGGCAGCGCGTCGCGGCGCGCAGAGCCGCGACGGCGAGAGATTCCGTGAGACAGGAGCTCGAGCGCCGCGAAAACGCGCTCAGGGAAACGGAAGCCCTCGCGGCGGCGTGGGCTGATTCCGTGTTCCGCGTCATCATCGAGCGCGAGTCCGTCGCGCGCGATTCGCTCGACCGGGAGCGACGCCTGGCGATCCACGGCGTGAGCGACGAGGTGGAGCGCTGGATCACCGGAACCCGCGGCGCGGCTCAGACGCGAATCGTCTTCATCGATCACGGCAAGCTCAAGATCATCGACAGCGATGGGGCGAACATACGGACGCTTCCAACGCTGGGCGCCGCGCTGTCGCCGTCATGGCATCCGACCGGCCGGTCCATCGTTTACGTCGACGCGGACGACGTGGGCACGCGCATCGCGCAATTCGACCTGCGGACGAACAAGTCGGAGATTTTCGCCGCGTCGCCCAAAGGGCTGAACATCAGTCCGGTTTACACCCGCGATGGCAAGAGCATCGTGTGGGCGAGTGGAAGCGACGCCCCCGCCGAGCTGCTGCTGGCCAGTGCCAACGGGGGCGACACCACGGCCAGGCGCTTCGTGGGACGCACCGGCTTCGAGACGACGTCTCCGACTTTCAGTCCCGACGGCAAACAAGTCGCCTTCATCTCACCGCGACCGCTGACGCCTCAGGTCTACGTCATGAACGTCGACGGCACACGACTCAGGCTGCTGACGCCGGTTGTTGCGGGAAAGCGCAGCTATCGCACCAGTCCGGACTGGTCACCCAGCGGCGAGGAAGTCGCCTACATGCAGCAGATGGGTGATTTCCAGATCTGGACCATCAACCTCCGCGACCGGGCGATGAAGCAGCTGACGACCGAAGGCGAGAACGAGGACCCGTCATGGGCGCCCGACGGCCGGCACCTGTCGATTACGACGCGACGGGGCGAGATCGGCGCCGACAAGAATATCTGGATACTCGACACCCGCACCGGAAGAATGCGTCAGCTCACGACCACCAACGATGCGCGGCTGTCCGACTGGTCACCGATACTCAAGCCCAACTTCTAGCAACTCCGCGCGTTGGTCGCGCCCCGGGCTAGCGGTCGCGCAGTACGAACGCGCGGAGTGGCGCGCCGCCGGTGTTGTTGTCCGCTGTGACGAAAGTGCGGCCGCCCGCTGGCAGCACGACGCTCGCGAGATCGATGGTCACGGCGGTAGCGCGACTCGCGGGCGCGGTGCCAGCCGGCACCGCGCGGAACCGATAGGTTCCGGCCGCGACGTTCAGGTAGGCCGAAGCACCCTGGTAGGCGAGATTGGAGATCGTCGGCGTGGCGGTGGCGAGATCAGCCCCCACTGCGGTCAGGAACACGTCAATCGCTCCCGCGGTCGGGCTCATGTTCACCACGCGCACCGCCGTCTGACCGACGGGAGGAGCCGGGTTCGCATCGGTCGTGACGAACATTCCCACCGGACCTCCGGCCGTGCCCCCGGTCGCGTAGACGGTGTGGTCAACGCTCTGGGCGATCGTAAACGACAGAGTACCCACTGTGACTGCCGGGGCAGCGGTCCTCTGGAGCACCATGGAGCGCGGCCCGGTGAGGATCGCCGAATAGTTGGCGGTCGCGGGCGCCGGAAGGCTCGACGGAGTCGTTCCCGTGTAGTTGAGATTCACGCCGAAGGGCACGCCTTCGAGAATGGCGTTGACCGGATTGCGTGCCGGATCGGTGATCAGATTGACGAAACGCACACGCCCGGCGGCACCTGGCTCGAGCGGTCCTGGAGCTTCGTCCGTTCCACATCCACCGAGTGCCAGGATCAATCCCGCCGCCGTCGCGATTTTGATCCGGACGACGGTGGAAACGTCGAGGCCGAGCGATTTTCCGAAGATTGGAGCACTAGTCATCAGTCGCGGCCTCACTAGAGAGTACACCCGGTCGGGAATGTCACGGGCTCCGGCGGATTAGCCGGGACATTCGGATTGGCGTTGCGATCTCCGGTAGCATACGGCAGCCAGCAGCGCTGACCGTCCACCGGCACGCTCGGCGCGGCAACAGGCCCGCGAATGGCGTTGCGCCGGCGGGTATCCTCCCAGCGCAGGCCGCTGCTGAAAAGCTCGTACCGGCGCTGAACATCTATCTCGGCGAGGAGCTGGGGTTGAGTCAGTGGCGCCACCAGCGGCGGGAGACACGCCTTCGGATCATCCAGTCCGCGCCCACCGGCGCAGTCGGTGCGCACTGAATCGAGAACTGCCTGCGCTTGCGGGAGGTCGCCCAGATTTGCCAGAGCTTCGGCCTTGATCAGGAGGGCTTCATCGGGAAAGTAGACGGGCAATGGCGCGGTGAGACTGATGTATCGGCTCCACGGATCGAGCAGCGCGCCGACGCGGCCGCTGAGCGTGCTCGATGGAGTGACGAAATAATTGAAGCGTTGATCCTGGGGCGCCATCGACGTCCGGAACTGGCGGCGCGGCGCGATGCCGTTGGTTCCTCCGGTGACGTTCGCGTAAAAGTTGGTCGGTTGACCGGCAGGATACGTGAGCACGGACATGGCCCCCGGTCCGGTGCGCGCGACCAGATTCGATGCGGAGACCGCGGTTGCATTGTCTCCGGCGATTCTGGCGTACCTGGCGCGGAAGAGATTTATGACGTTGAGGAGATTGACGCCCGGCGTGAGAATGCTGCTGTTGAACAGCGTGCTCGGTGGCGTGGCGGCGATCTCGGCCGCCGCGGAATCGAGCAACGCGCGCACGTAAACCAACGCTTCGGCGCGCGGGACGTAGATCGGCTCGGCGACGCCGAAGGTACTGATGGGGATACGCTGATATGACTGCAGCGCCTCTCCCAGCGCTTCGGCCTTGAGCGCGAAAGCGAGTGCGCGAAGTCCGCTACGGGTACCGGCATCGAACTGCTCGGCCAGTGCATCGGATCCGGCGAGAAGCTCGTTCGCCGTGCGCACGGTCTGATAGACGGAGTTGAAGACGTTGTCCGCGATCGCGGTTCCGGGCGCGACCGAACCCTGTTCGGCATCGCTGATGGAGACCAGCGATGCGCTGGCGGCCGCGAACTCATCGGTCACCAGACCCGCCATGTAGGCGAAGTTCCCGTACGACGTGGCGAACCGGGCCTGGAGGCCCGTGGCCAGACCGATCACCGCGGCGGCGCTGGAAGTAACCTCGCTCTCGGTGGGCGAGTTGGGGTTCTTGAGGTCGAGGCTGCAGGCCCCGAGCGACGCGGCGGTGAAAGTCACCGCCCATGTTCTGATCATCCGCATGGGTGAGAGTCTCCGCCGGTCAGAAAGTGAAGCGCGCACTGAGCGACCACACGCGCGGAATCGGGTATCCGCCGAAATCGAAGCCGCGGTCGGCCGCCGTCGTCTGGACCGACTGCAACCCGCCGGCGTTGGTGCCGAAAAGGTTTATCTCGGGATCGTAGCCGCTGTAGTCGGTCCACACGTACAGGTTGCGGCCCGAGAGCGAGAGGTCCACTCCCTCGCGGAAGAAGCGGCGCACCGGCGCGATGTCGAGTGTGTAGCTCGCGCTCAGCTCGCGCAGCTTGACGAAGCTTCCATCCTCCACCCAGTACTCGAATATTCCCTGAGTGCGCGCGTTGAACGTCGGCGGCAGCTTTCGCGGATCGCCGTAGGGAAGCAGCTCCCGCTCGTACTCTTTCGAGTTGCTGGCGATGCCGGCGTTCTGCGCGCGCGTCGAAAGGTTCATGATCTTGTTGCCGAACACGCCGTCGAGGAGCGCCCGTAGCCGCACCTTCTTCGCCACTGTGAATTCGTTGAGGAAGGACCCCGACCATTTCGGATGGGGATTGCCGAGGACTTTGTTGAGAGAGTCGTTGCAGTTGCCGCCGGCGAGCGCGTTTGCCTGCGTCCGGTTACCCATGTCGGCGCTCTGATTGCTGCGCCGATACCGGCCGAGGGAGTCGACCAGCCGCGCGCCGGTGACGCAGTCGCGCCCCGCGTAGGACCCGTAAAAGACGCCCGCCGGCTCGCCGATGCGAATCCGGTTGGGATATCCGCCGGCCGACTGGAAGTCCTGGATCGTCAGCGTGTCGACGTTGTTCCTGTTGTGCGCATATGTGATGCTCGACGACCACTGGAAATTTGGCACGTCGACGTTGCGCGTCTGGAGCAGGAGCTCGAGACCCTTGTTCGACATCGTCCCGATCGGGGCGAACTGTCTGGCGAAGCCGGTGCTCGTCGGCAGCGGACGGAAGAAGAGCAGATCCGAGACGACCCGGTTGTAGTACGTCGCCTCGGTGGCCAGCCTCCCGCCGAACAACCCGAAATCGGCGCCCAGCTCCCACTCTCTCGCGCGCTCGTTCTTGAGGTTGGGGTTTCCGAAGTTGATGTCGTTGACGAACCCGGGCCGGCCGGCGAACGGCTGCTGGACGTAGCTGATGTACTGCGAGTAGGCGTTGACGATGCCGGGCTGGCTTCCCGCCCAGCCGAGAGCGCTGCGGACGCGCAGGCTGTTGAGCATTCCGGGGCGATCACCGATGGCGACGTAGGATGCCGAGAATTTGGGGAAGGCCTGCCACCGCTCAGACGGCGCGAACGTCGACGACGCATCGTAGCGAACAGCGCCAGCGAGAAAGAGCCGGTCGCGCCATGCAACTTCCTGCTGCCCGTAGAAGCCGAGCGTCAGCAGCTCGATGTCGGTCTGAAGCGCGGTGAAAATCGAGCCGGCGCTGACGAGCTCGCCCACCGGGGCAAGTCCGCTCGCCGACGCCTGCGTAAGGCGAACGCGCTGCGCGGTGTGATTGACGCCACCCGTCGTCCGCAGCTCGAACGGTCCCATCGGGCTCCATTCGTAGCTCGCGACTCCATCCTGATTGATGACGCGCGTGCCCTGGAACACGGATTGTGAGCGGCCGGTGGCGAGAGCGGCCCCAAGGACGGCGTTGCGCGGCACGAACTGGCGTTGCTCGAAGCTGGCGTTATCGAGGCCGACCATGTAGTCGACCAGGAGCCTGTTCAATGGTGTCCACGTCAGCTTGGCCGATCCGATGAAGCGGTCGATCGTCTGCGGATTGCGGATGCGCGCTATCGCGAGAAGCGGATTCGTTCCAAGGGACGGCGGCAGAGGATAGATGCCATTGATCGGGCGGAAGTCGACCGACGTGGGGGCGAAGAAGAGCGATCCCATGATCCCGTAGTCGTTCTGCTCGCCGAATGCCTGCAGCTGGTTGTTGGTGGTGATGTAGTTGCTCGTCACGTTGGCGATCAGCCTCGAACCGAGCCGCTGCTGAATGTTGGCGCGGGCGCCGACTCTACGGGAGGAAGTGGTGCGCATGATTCCGTCTTCGTTCGCGAAATTTCCGCTCAGGAAATACCGCGTCTGCTCATTCCCGCCTTCGACCGCGAGGTTCTGCTCGATCGCGCTGGCGCGCTCGAAAATGTCGTTCTGGTAATTGAAGCGGGCGATCGGCAGTCCCGCGGCGTCGAATGGATAGAAATTGAAGGGCTGCTGCGCACGCAGCTCGCTCGAGGAGAAGCGGCTCGTCAGCGTAAACCGGGGCGCGCCGATGCTCCCGCGCTTGGTGAAGATCTGCACGACGCCGTTGTTCGCGCGCGATCCGTAGAGCGCCGCGGCCGCCGCGCCGCGGATGATCTCGATACGCTCGATGTCCGAGGGGTTGAGGTCGGCGAGCCGGTTCTGCGGATTGGATCTGATCCCTAAGTCCGCCAGCTGCGCCGAGCCATTGTCGACGATTATGCCGTCGACGATGTACAGCGGATCCGAGCCGGAGATGAATGAGTTGGTACCGCGGAGCCGTACCGAGATGCCACCGCCACCGGGGCCACCGGAGTTCTGGCTGATCAGAGCGCCCGGGATCTTTCCCTGCATGGCCTGGTCGACGGTGAGTGCCTGCGAGCGGCTGATGAGGGCCGAGTCCACCGTGGCGATGCTGGTGCCGACCTTTCGCTTCTCGGTCGCCGTTCCGGTTCCGGTGACGACGACCTCGCTCAGATTTACTGCGCTGACGTTGAGCGCGACATCAGCGGTGGCCGTCTCCCCGGCAACGACGTTGACCGGCTGCGTCCTCGCCCTGTACCCGATGCGGCGCACCGAGAGAGTGCGCGTCCCAGCCGGAACACCTGTCAGAGTGAAGTTGCCGTTGGCGTCAGTGATGGTCCCGACCCGTGTATCCGTGACGGAAACCTGTACATCGGGAAGTCCGCGACCGGCAGCGGCCGGATCGGTGACCCTACCTCGTATCGTCCCGGTGTTGGCCTGACCGGCCAATGCGTGTGGAGCCAGAAGCGCTAGTGCGACTGCGACCGCGCTGCGACGAAGGAAGGAAAGCGTCATCAGGCCATCTCCGAGTCCGCGTACTCCCCGTTTTTTCCAACGGGGCCTTTCGGGAAACAGGTGGCGGTAACGATAGTGCTGGGTACGGGGGCTAGCAAGAAGATCTGGACCAGGGTCACGACGGACGTGGCCGCCCAGCCTTCCTATCCTGACCTCTCCGCGATGAAGATCACCGAAGCGGGCTGTGCGGATGTCGGGTGGAGCGGCTCCCGCATTTCAATGACGCGGAGGCCGCTCTCCTCGAGTAGCCTGAGCCAGCTCTCCAATGTTCGAAAGTACCACGGGGCCGGATCGGTGAAGTCATCGTTGAATCCGGCCCACGAGCCGGACCGCCAGCCATCCTCGTAGGGGAGATCGCCGCCGGCGACGCGCGGATGAATCGTCTGAATCACGAGCGCGCCACGCTCGCTCAGCAGGGAAGGAACTCGTCGAATCAGATTCTCCACCGATTCCTTGCCGATCAGCGAGAAGTTGGCAACCGCGACATCCACCGTCACATCGAGCTCGCCCGCGGCGATTGCCTCGTAAGAAGCAATCCGAAACTCTCCGCCGGACTTCCTCGCCTGCTCGACCAGCTCCGGCACCACGTCGACACCGATAGCGCCAACGCCGTGCTCAGCCAGCGTGCGCACCAGCCAGCCTTCGCCACAGCCGATATCGAGCGCTGACACGGGTGAACGACTCAGAACGGCGTCGACGATCGCGCGGTTGGTAACGAGTAGCCGGCTCTCGATCTCGTTGTTCCGCACGGCCTGAGTCCACGGCGAGGCGTTCCTGTGCCATGAATCGACGATCCGCGCGTCACTCAGTGGGTCGGTGCTCAAGGAAGCATGGGAAAATGTCAGGCGAGATTCCGGCCGGTGACGCAGGGGAATGATCCGCGACAACGCTCCGGCTCGTAACGGGCGGTAGGCCCGCTCGTATATATATATAGAGTACCGCCATTTTCGGATCAGTTCATCAGCGAGGGAACTACGTCGACAGCCGCTCCCCCCAGGCCCGCCCGCGAGCGATTGCTCTCGCTCGACATCTTTCGCGGCCTGACAGTCGCCGGCATGCTGCTGGTGAACAATCCGGGAACCTGGAGCGCGATCTTTCCCCCCCTCGAGCACGCCGAGTGGCACGGATGGACCCCGACTGATCTCATCTTCCCGTTCTTCCTCTTCATCGTCGGGATCACCACCCACCTCTCGATCTCGGCCCGGCGGGCCCGCGGCGACGACGAGGGCGCGATAGTCAGACAGATACTTCGCCGCGGAGCCATCATCTATCTGCTCGGCTTCCTGATGGCGCTGTTCCCGTTCTATCAGTGGGGCTCGATCGAGTCGATGCCCGATGCATCGATCGTGGATCGGGTCATGTACCGACTCGCGCACGTGCGAATTCTGGGCGTGCTGCCGCGGATCGCGATCGTGTATGTGTGCGCGGCGCTGTTGACACTGCGCACCAACCTCAAGCAGCAGGTCGTGATCGTGGCGGTGCTGTTGTTCGGGTATTGGTTCGTCATGACCGTCTTGCCGGTGCCGGGCGAAGGCGGCACGATCGGCGCGCTGCTGCTCGACGACAAGTCGCGGAATCTCGCCGCCTGGTTCGACCGCGCGATTCTCACCACCGATCACATCTGGTCCGGCAGCGTGACGTACGACCCCGAGGGGCCGCTCTCGACCATTCCCGCCATCGGCACCGCCATGCTCGGGGTGATCGCCGGACGGTGGATTGCGATGACCGAGAGGCCTCTCATCGAGCGGATCGCCGGACTGTGTGCGGTGGGTGCGCTGGTGATGATGCTGGGCGCGATGTGGCACTGGGTTTTCCCGATCAACAAGAATCTTTGGACCAGCTCGTACGTGCTCTTCACAGCGGGAATGGCGGCGATATCACTCGCCACCATCATGTGGATCGTCGAGCACTACAACGTTCGCTGGTGGACCAAGCCGTTCGTGATCTTCGGCGTGAATCCGATCGTCGCGTTCGTCGGGTCAGGTGTGATGGCGCGGTTGATCTACACGCTGTGGAAGGTCGACTACGCGGGCAAGTCGCAGTCGATCCAGTCGGTGATCTACCAGTCCGTGCTTCTGCCCTGGCTGCCGCCGCGCGTCGCTTCGCTGGCGTTCGCGCTCACCTTCGTCCTGTTCTGGCTCGGCATCCTCACCGTCATGTACCGGCGCAACATCATCCTGAAAGTTTAGCCGCGCGCTTCAGCGTCGTGGTGCGCGCTTCGAATGCATCTCTGTATGGAGTCGGCGAGGGTATCCTCTGCGGCGGCTACGCTCGCTCTGGCGGAGCCGAACTACGCTCACGCCGGCTCCGCCGGCCCTCGCCCGTCTCCTTGGTCGCTCGCTTTGCAAAGCCGCCTCCGAGGACACCCTCACCTCCCCGATATAGATCCTCACCCGAACTGACCCGCAGTGATCTAGATAAAAGCAAGCGCGAAGCGGAGCTAACGCGCGGCGGTGACAGGCCCCATGCGCGTGCGGCCAGGCTCGCGCTCGCCGAGCGAGCTCGTGGTGGCGATCTCGGCCTCTATGGGGGCGCCGGCGTGACGCACCACGTACGCCTCCATCGCGAAGTACTCGGGCAGGCCCAGCTGATCGACGCGCTTGGCGGTGCCGCGATTCCGCTCCTCGACGCGCTGCCAGAATTCGCGATCGTCCTGACCGGGGAACGGAGCGCGGTCCTTCTGGCTCTGGTGCTTGAAGATCGCCTGGATCTTGGCGCGGAGCTCGTCCTCCGACAGGGGAACCAGGACGTCGGCCTCGGCGATCTCCCATTCCTGCCAGGCGCCGCGGTAGTACCACATCTCCGGCGGCGGACCGGTGTATTGCGCGAGCGCGCCCTGGATCGCCTCGAGGCACATCCTGTGGGTGCCGTGCGGATCGGACAGATCGCCGGCGACGAACACGAGCTCCGGCTGATGCTCCTCGAGCAGCGCCAGCACTTTCCGCACGTCCTCGGGACCGATCGGATCCTTTTTCACTTTTCCGGTCTGGTAGAAGGGAAGATTGAGGAAGCGCGCCTGCGTCGCCTTCATGCCGAACGTCTCGATTCCCGAGACCGCCTCGGCCTCTCTGATAGCGCGCTTCATCACCTGGACCGGGAACGCGTCGATTTCTCCGACCTTCTTCGACTTGAGAAACTCCTCGACCTCTTCGATCAGCGCGCCTGACGCCGAGTCGTTGAGGTCGAAGTCGTTGCCGAAACGTCGCAGGAAATCGGCGTAGCGTCTGACCTCGTGGTCGAACACCGCGATGTTGCCCGAGGTCTGGTAGGCGACGATGATGTCGTTCTTGTTCTGGTGCAGCTTGTTGAGCATGCCGCCCATCGAGATGACGTCGTCGTCCGGGTGCGGAGAGAAGACGATCACACGCCTGCCCGCAGGTAGCTTGCTCCGTCCCCGAATCTTGGAGATGAGGGCGTTGAAGACGGCTCCGTTGAGCGGCCCCGCCTGGCCGTATCGTGCCAGAAGCGAGCTCAAGTGGTGCTCACGGTAATCGTGGGCGTCGAGCTTGAGCACCGATTTGCTGATCGTCTCGCTCAGCCAGATCACCGCCTCCATTTCCTTCTCGCGCGTCCACTTGACCTCGCCCACGATCCAGGGCGTGCGAACGCGCGTCAGGTCCGCGGCTGAGGCAAAGTCCACGTAAAACACCGCGTTCGGGTGCTGCTGGAGATACGTCGCCGCGACATCGGGATCGGGCTCGCCCTCTACCGCGCGGCGGATGATCGCCGACTTGTGCTCGCCGGTGGAGATCAGCGCGATCTCGCGGGCATCCATGATGGTCGCGACACCCATGGTGATCGCCTCGGTCGGGACGTTGTCCTCGCCGAAGAAATCGCCGGCGGCATCGCGGCGGGTCATCGTGTCGAGCGAAATGCGCCTCGTGCGCGAATCCATGCCCGAGCCCGGCTCGTTGAACCCGATGTGTCCCGTCTTTCCGATGCCGAGGATCTGCAGGTCTATTCCACCGGCGTCCCTGATCGCGGCCTCGTACAGCTCGCATTCGACATCGACATCGTCGCGCGGGACGTCGCCGCGCGGAATGTGAATGTTCTCGGGGCGGACGTTGATGTGATTGAACAGGTTTTCCCGCATGTACCGGTGATAGCTGTGGATGCTGTCCGGCTGCATCGGGTAGTACTCGTCGAGGTTGAAAGTGACGACGTCGGAGAAGTCGAGACCTTCTTCACGGTGAAGTCTTATGAGCTCGCGGTAAATCCCGATCGGCGTGCTGCCGGTGGCGAGGCCAAGGACGGCGCGGCCTCCGCCACCACGCCTCTCTTTCACTATTTCGGCGATGCGGTTCGCGACGGAGCGCGCGATCTCGTCATACTCGACGATGACGACGGGGACTCTTTCCTTGTTCGACGATGCCATTCGATGGATTAAAGGGAGGCGTTGACAAAGATAAGTGCGTCGCGCGCGTTCTGCTCCAATGCTATGTTCGCAGCGCATGAACAGACGCGACGCACTGAGGATTCTAGGCGCATCGCTTGCTTCGCTCCCGAACGCGCGAAGAGCGCTGGCGCAGCCCCCAGCGGCAGGAAAGACCGCCATCCGGCCCAACATCGTCTTCATCATGACCGACGATCAGCGGCAGGATGCCATGGGCGCGTACGGGAATCCGATTCTTCGGACCCCCAACATGGACGCGATCGCAGCTGGAGGTATGCGGTTCACGGAGTTCTTCGTGACAAACTCGCTCTGCCAGCCGAGCCGGGCGTCGTTCCTGACCGGACTCTATTCGCATACACACGGGGTGCTGAGCAACGGCGGCGGGCCCGACTTCGCCAATCATCCGGGATTGAAGCCCGACCAACAGACTTTCGTCCATCTCCTGCGCGAAGCCGGGTATCGCACGGCACTGGTGGGCAAATGGCACATGCCGAGCCCACCGACGGGCTTCGACGACTGGGTGGTTTTCCCGGGGCAGGGGCGGTACCACGACCCCGACATGATCGCGAACGGTGCCCGCATCCGCATGCGCGGGCACGCCGACGATGTCACCGGAGATCAGGCGCTCGAATTCCTCCGCACTCGCCCGAAGGACAGGCCGTTCTGCCTACTCTACCAGTTCAAGTCGCCGCATCGGTCCTGGATGCCGGCCGCGCGGTACGCGCACGCCTTTGACGACATCAGGGTTCCTGTCCCGCGCACCTTCGAGGACCGTCTCGCCGGACGCCCGGAGGCGCTCCGGCGCGCTGAGATGGCGATTGCCGACATGCCGGATTTCGCCGACCGGGGTGTGCTGGCTTCGCTGCCGGCGACCGAGAGAAAGCGGCTCAACCTCGAGCACCTGGTGAAAAACTATTACCGGGTTCTTCTGAGCGTCGACGAAAACGTCGGTCGGGTGCTGCGGCAGCTCGAGACCGATGGGATCGCGGAAAACACGATCGTCATGTACACGTCGGACAATGGCTTCTTCCTCGGCGAGCACGGCCTGTTCGATAAGAGGCTGATGTACGAGCCGTCGATCCGCGTCCCGATGCTGGTGAGGTATCCCGCGCGCGTAAAGCCCGCGCAGGTCGACACCGCTCACATGGCGCTCAACATCGATGTGGCGCCGACGGTGCTCGACCTGGCCGGCGTTCCAGTTCCGGACTGGATGCAGGGGAGAAGCTTGGCGCCGCTCCTGACCGGCGGCAGCATTCCGTGGCGCGATGCATTTCTCTACGAGTATTACGAGTACCCGGCGGAGCATTGCGTGCGGAAGAATCGAGGCGTGCGCACGAAGCGGTGGAAGCTGATCCACTTCTGGGAGCAGCCGGAGGAGTGGGAGCTGTACGATCTGGAGGCTGATCCGGACGAGATGCAGAATCTCGCGTCGAACCCACGACACTCGGCAACTTTCCGACAGCTCCGCGCACGAATGATCGCCCTCAGAAAGTCTACCGGCGATGCAGATGAGCCGGGGCCCGCACCTGTTGCCAAGGAATGCGGGAACGGAGTGAACACTTTTTACGCTCCGCGGCCGAATTGACCGGTTAGCGGGCTTCCCAGTTCACGATGCGGGCGCCGAGCACTGCTTTATGCACCGCATCCGCCACCTCTCGGCGGAGCACCGAGTACTGGCTCGAGCTCGGAGTCGGGTTGAGACGGCTGGTGAGCAGAACGACGAAGAGATCCTTCTGCGGATCGATCCAGATCGACGTCCCGGTGAAACCGGTGTGGCCGAAGCTCCACGGCGAGAAGAACTGGCCGGCGCTCGAGCCGCCATCGGGCGTGTCCCACCCGAGCGCGCGTGTCGACTCCCGGCCCTGGCGGGCGGTCCAGCGCGCGATGGTCGCCGGCTTGACGAGGCGAATGCCGTTGCCCTCGCCGCCGTTGAGCAGCGCCATCGAGAACGTCGCCAGATCACGGGCCGTGGAGAACAGACCGGCGTGGCCCGCGACGCCACCAATCGCATAGGCGTTCGGATCGTGCACGGATCCCCAGAGCAGGCCGCCGCGTGAGTTGTCGAACTCCGTCGGCACGGTCCGGTGCCGGAGAGTGACGGGCGGCTGGTACTGGGTGTCGTTCATCCCCAGCGGCTTGAAGATTCTCTCGGTGGTCAGCGCATCGAGAGTGCGCCCTCCGATCCGCTCCAGCACGATCTGAAGCAGGATCATGTCCCAATCGCTGTAGATCATTCTCGTCCCGGGCTGATACTGGAGCGGGCGAGCATTGATCTGGGCCAGATACTGGTCTCGGCCACGAAAGGTGGTATAGAGCTGGGCGAAGGCCTCGATGCCGCCGGTGTGGGTGAGCAGCTGTCTGACCGTGATTCCGGCTTTCTCGGGCGAATTGAACTCGGGAACGTACGAGCTGACGGTGCGGTTGAGATCGAGCTGACCGGCTTCTTCCATGATCATCGCCAGAGTAGTCGTGGCGACGACCTTGGTAAGCGATGCGAGGTCGAAAAGCGTGCTGCTGTCGACTGGGGGCGAGCCGGGGACGTTCCAATCGATGTGCCCGTAGCCCTTCATGTACGCTATGTGCCCGCTTCTGCCGACGGCAACGGCGACGCCGGGCGAGGCGCCCATTGCGATCGCACCGTTGATGATCGAATCGAGACGGGTCGCGAGGGCGGTATCGAGTCCCGAGTTGTTCAGTCCGACAACCGGCGCGACGTATTGGATCGGCGCCTTGGCGTGCGCCGGTGCAGGCGGCTTGGCTGCCGGAGCGCAGCCGAGCACGATCGGGGACAGCAGGGCAAATAGTGCGGAAGGCTTCATCTAGTGCGAGTCCAGGTCCTTGGTTACCGGCCGGCTCAACCCGGCCCCGAAGGAATGAACGGGGGGCAGGGAAATCGGTAGTCGACCGTCGATGGCTCTATACCCGAGGACGGCGAGCGCGGCCGCGCGTTGGCTTACTGGAGCGCCTCCCCAGGCAAGCACGTAGGATGAGACCGAAGGAAAGGCGCTGAGGAGGTAAGGGCTCCCAAAGGAAATGACGATTATGGGCTTCCCGGACAACGCCAATCCTTCCAAAAATTGTGAGAAAGCCTGCTGGGTGCCTATAGTCGCGGCGTACTCCCGCGGGGACACGTAAACGGAAACCATAAGGAGGTCGGCCGAGTCGACCCGGGTGCGCAGCTGCGCGAACTCGAGCTCACTCGTTCGCGCGTCCACGCGCGACATCGTGATCCCGCGCAGACGCTCCCCGGTCACGGCGTCAAAGGTCCTTCCGGCGATGAGATCGGATTCGTCGGCGTAGGTGATGGAAAGCACCCGCTTCGATGTGTCCCCGGTCAGCGGCACCAGGTTGCCCTTGTCCTGCGCCAGCGTGATGGATCGCTCGGCGACGGTTTCGGCGACCACGGTGTGAGCCGGAACTCCGACGACATTGTCCACGGCGTTGAGATCGACGAGCCTACCCGTTCTGAGGCCGCTCCGTGCCTTGGCGGCGAGGACGCGGCGGACCGATGAATCGATCCTCGCCTGGGTGAGGCGTCCGCTCTCGACCGCTCCGACCACCGTCTCGATGGCGGTCGTCACGTTGCGCGGCATCAGCAGGACATCGGCCCCCGCCTCGACCGCCATGATGAGCGGCTCGGTGGCGCCGTAGCGCTTGGCTATTCCGCCCATCGTCATTGCGTCGGTGAACAACACTCCGTCGAACCGCATCTCGTTCCTGAGCATCCCCGTCATGAATCCACGGGAGAGGGTGGCAGGCCCGGCGGTGTCTCCCTCGATGCCCACCACCGCGATGTGTCCGGTCATCATCGCGTCGATCCCTTCGGAGATCGCGCCGCGGAACGGTGGCAGATCGACCGAGTCCATGCGGCTCCGATCGGCGCGAATGGTCGGCAGGTCGATGTGCGAGTCGACGTCGGTATCTCCGTGGCCGGGAAAGTGTTTTCCTGTCGCCATCAGTCCACTCGAGTGCGCGCCGCGTATGTACGCGCGCGCGAGCCCGCTCACCAGCGCGGGATTTTCGCCGAACGACCGGGTATTGATGATGGGGTTGACCGGATTGGAGTTGACGTCGAGCACCGGCCCGAACACCATGTGCACTCCGATCGCGCGTGCCTCGGTTCCCAGCACCTTGCCGAGCTGATAGGCGAGATTTTCTGACCGCGTAGCGCCGAGCGCCATCACTGGGGGGAACACGGTGCCTCCGCCCTGCGGGAGGAGCGTCGGCAGCGCGTAGATGCCCCCGAGCCGCATGCCGGGCCCGTTCTCCATGTCGGAAGCGATAAGCAGCGGGATTCGCGCCCGAATCTGGAGCTCGTTCAGCTTTGCGGCGTAGCTCAATGGCATTCCGATGGAGAGGACAAGGCCGCCGACCTGATCGTCTTCCACCCATCTCCGCACTTGCTCGAACTCCGGCGATCCAACCGCCGCGTAGTCGCCTCCGACCCACGGCATCACCAGCTGCGCGACTTTTTGACGGAGCGTGAGAGCGGAGAGGGTGCTTTCGATCCAGCTCCGATCGGCGACCGAGAGAGCGTTGCCCGCGCCCGGCGTGGCGGCGCCCAGCATTCTGCGCGCGGCGGGATCAGCTCCCTTGACATCGACACGAGCCGACGTGGTGGGTGCGGGAGCGCACGCGACTGCTGTGACGACGAGGGATAGCGCAGGGAAGATGAGCCATGTTTTCATAAGCGCGACTCTCAGCGCGCGGGTGGTCGAATGCAGTTTCGAATGAG
>JBKKAY010000138.1:0-5744 GCA_046714195.1 Gemmatimonadaceae bacterium | reverse complement strand
GGATGAACGGACCGCCTCTTGGCGGTCTTTTCATTTCATCCGGGGATGGGCGATCATCCGCCTGAGCCCTCCGGCGGTACAGCCCTCGCACCGAGCGCGCGTACTGTGATTGGGTTCGCCGCTTCGTCCTGTATCACGAGCGCCGGCATCCCCGGACGATGGGCGAGGCCGAGGTTGCAGCCTTCCTCACCCACCTCGCGACGGAGCGGCATGTCAGCGCCTCGACTCAAAATCAGGCGCTGCAAGCGATTCTGTTTCTTTACAACCATGTGCTTGGCCAGCCGGTCGGAATGGTTCGTGGTGTGGAACGGGCTAAACGCCCGCGACGACTGCCGGTCGTGTTATCGTCAGCCGAAGTTCGCTCGGTGCTTTCGCAGGTATCGGGTGTTCCGCGGTTGTGTGGGATTCTGATGTATGGCAGTGGGCTCAGAGTTTCCGAGTGTGTCTCGCTACGGGTGAAGGATCTGGATTTCGACAGATTCGAGATCACGGTGCGCGCCGGCAAGGGCAACAAGGACCGCCGAGTTCCCTTGCCGCGTCTCGCGATTTCGGCGTTACGTGCGCATTTGGACCGAGTGCGCAGACAGTTTGAGCGCGATCTCGCCCGTGGACTTCAGGGCGCCGCACTCCCCGATGCTCTAGGGCGAAAGCTTCCAAACGCTGGCAGGGAATGGGCGTGGCAATGGATATTTCCGGCTACGCGGGTGTACACCGACCCCGAGACAGGAGTGAGGCGGCGCCATCATTGCCACGAAAGCGCCGTACAGAGAGCGGTCACGGCGGCGGTTCGGGCGAGTGGAACCCCCAAGCGGGCGACGTGTCATTCATTTCGTCATTCGTTCGCGACGCATCTGCTCGAGTCGGGGTCGGACATTCGCACCATTCAGGAATTGCTGGGTCACACCGATATCCGGACGACGATGGTCTACACCCACGTTCTCAATCGTGGCGGGCTGGCTGTGGTAAGTCCGGCGGACAAGCTATAACCACGACCTTCAATCAATCGGTAGGCCTACAGTCCTCCATCGCGACTTTCCGGAAATGGGCTGCGATGTTCTCGCAAGGTTTTTCCGGTCTCCAGAGGGGCGTGACCCGCAAAGCGTGTGCGGTCGGCAGTTTGCGGTATTCCTGCTCGTGGAGAGAAATCCGATCACTGCATGTGCTTGCAAGGTTTCGGTTTTCTCCGCAGGATAGGTAGTCCATATAATCAATAGTTAGGCAGCGCCACGCCTCGCCGCCCGGAAGCGATCCCATGGATTGACAGGTCGCGCCCCGGGGCTGAAAACTAGCTGCTCCTTCCCGCCGGAGAGCGCTTCATGAAGCAGGCCTATCTTCTTGTCGTCGCAGTCGCCAGCCTCATGGCGCCGACAGCCGAGGCCCAAGTCAGGTTCTCGGTGACGCCTATTTTACAGAGTGGCACCACCGTAGGTGGCGCATCCATCGCCTATCCGAAAACGGGGAGAGCCGAACTCACTGCAGTGCGCCTCGACATCGGCCCTGATGGCGAAACCGGTCGTCACAGGCACCCGTACCCGACGTTGGTCTACGTGCTTGAGGGGGCGATCGAAGTCAAGATGGAAAGCGGTATGGTTCAGAGTTACAAGGCTGGTGATTCGTTCCTCATGGTAGTGAACACGTGGACCAACGCCAAGAACAAGGGGACGATGCCAGCGAAGGTGCTAGTCGTCTATGTCGGGGTGCGCGGGCAGAAAAACCTTGTACGGCCCCACTAGCTACGCGAGCGTCAGGTTATTTAGGCAGCCTGTCGCATGTCAATCACTTTTCTGTAGCTCGCTGCGCTCGCAATGATTTGATGTGCTTGCAGTAGAACTTGAACGTCAGGCAGCGGTTACACTTTTTCCGGTCTGAGAACTATGCGCGATCGATCTGTTCGACGGCACCATGAGCAACGGATAAAACGGCGCGTTGCCCGGTACTACGGCGGTTTTGCAAGAAGCAACGCTCGACACACCGGCCGTATCGCCCATGCTCGACAGCTCTGCTCATGTTTTATGTGCGGAAATCCACGCCGTCATCTTGGTGAACTTACCCTGCAGGAGCGTCGATCCGACCAAGCCATCTTCAACAATTCCAGCAATCCGACACGCTAATTTCTCAATCGGCCTGGAGTTCTACACCGCGACAGGTAGGTGGCGGTGCACTGATATCGGAACACGAACGATCATTGCACTACAGCTCGATGCCTCCGAGTGAAAGTTGCTACAAGGGACCACCCTACGCGATCCTGGAATCTGTTTTCGACGAGTACGATCTCGGAGGTGCTTCTCTGGATTCATCTGACGTCGAGCTCACTGCCTGCGCCCGCTGCCTAACTTGAACGTTAGGCCGCGCGACGTACCGAGATTGGAGCAGGATCAGGAGGAACGCGACGCGACTGAGTGAGTCGCGGCCCGCCATGCTTTGCGGCGACGTTGGCGAGTGCGTATTGCCGCGAGAGCCCGCTTTCCGCAGCTTATGGCGACGCACAGAGCCTTAGCGAACCCTCCACGAAGGAGACCCACCAAATGCGCTCAACTCGCTGTATCCTTCCCCTGCTCGTCGCGTTGGCCGCGTGCCAGCCCCAGGCACCGCCCGCGCCAACATTCGCGCCGACCGACGAGGCGGCGGTTCGCAAGAACCTCGACGATTACACGCCGCTCACAATGGCGAAGAACTGGGACGGCATCGTCGCGCTGTACGCAAGCGACGCGATGCGTTTTGCCCCAAATGAGCCAGCGATCCAGCACGACGCTATGAAAGCGTGGTTAGAGAAGTATCCTCCCATCTCGGCGTTCGAAGCGCCAACCGACCACCTCGACGGCAGTGGAAACCTCGCGGTGGCAACGGGCCATTACGCTCTGACGGCGACTGTGCCGGGCCAAAAGACGCCGATTAGCGACAAGGGCAAGTGGTTCGTGATCCTGAAGAAGCAGGCCGACGGATCGTGGAAGCGCACGGCGGACGGCTGGAACTCCGACAACCCGCCGCCCAAGTCGTGATCTGTCCCGGATGCGGGAGAAGAATCGTCGCCGGCCTCGACGCAATTGTGACGTAAGGTCGGAAGTTGTGGAAGAAGGTCTCACCTGCCGACTTGGAACCGCGAACCACGCCGGGACGCGGCGGATGAGGCCGAACCGCGCACGCCCTAACCGGGCGTTGCTGCTGACAAACGCAGACGATTTCGGGAGCGAGTGCGGGCCTAAGTAGATGACACTTCTTGTCGACACAGGCCCGCACTCGCATTTTGGTTGAGCGTTCGCAGCACAACGCCATTCGTTAGGCGGCAAGAAACGAGGGGGCAAGAGGTTGGCTCTACAACTCCTTGCAATTCACGGAATCGCATGAATCAACTCAGCCTAGCGCTCGACCTGCGCACATCAGTGCAACAGCTAACGAAGCCATCCGGCTACAAGGGCCTGTATGGCTTTCATAGGTATTGGGGGAAGAAGCCTGCCGAGACGGTGAGCTTTCTCGTGGAGCAGTTGTCAGAACCCGGCGAGGTCGTATTCGACCCTTTTCTCGGATCGGGCGCGATTGCGCGCGAAGCTTCAATGCGCGGAAGGCGAGTGATTGCGAGCGATCTGAATCCAGCTGCTGATGATTGCGACTGCGCTCAATGGGAAAGCCTGATCGAGCCCCTGGAAGGTTGGTCTGTCGGGGTTTCGGGCTCGGCCTTGAGCGGATCCCAATACCTAGTCGTCACAGGAGATGAAGGCATACCCAACGAACCCAGAAGCGTCTTCTTGCTGGTTCGCCGCTTTGCGGATCTGAAGCGCACCAGCGAAGACCTGGCCGCTTACTCGTCGATCCTTCGCCATCGATCACCCAACAGCGCACCAGAAGTCATTCAGGGTATCTGGATCGATGAAGAGGGGGTGGCGAACCTGCCATCCGCATTAGCTCTGCCGGACGCGGGCGGCGGGTGCCGAACCGTCCGCATCCTCGAGACAACGGGGATCAACGGAATCTGGATGTCGTGCTGGCTGGAAGCGGCGGCCCGCACGGTCTCCCGCGTCGATCTGGTGGCGGCGCTGCTGGAGTGCTTAGGCCATGAAGGGACAGAGACCGCCACGCTTGCGGCCCGCTTCATCCCCGTCTTCACGGGCGACACAGCCGAGCCCAGCGCACGAGAGGAGTTACGAGCCCTTGAGGTGCGCTATCCCGGGCTGGTGCTGTCGCCGGCTTTCCTAGACGGCAACGGCGCCTTGCGCCTGCCGCCGGCGCAACCGCACGATGGAGGAACGCAGTCTTGAGCATGCTCGATCCCGCCCTGCTGTTCTTCCTGCTCGGGCTGGCCGCTGGCCTGCTGCGCTCCGAGCTGCGCCTGCCCGCAGCCGTGTATGACCTGGTGAGCATGCTGCTGCTGCTCTCCATCGGTCTCAAGGGAGGCATCGAGCTTGCCCGGCAGCCTTTCGGCGAACTGGCGTTGCAGACGCTTGCTGTCATTGCGATGGGCGCGCTGTTGCCGTTGCTGGCCTTTCCGGTGCTGCGCTTTGCCGGCCGCTTGCCGCGCGCGGACGCGGCTTCTATTGCCGCCCACTACGGTTCGGTGAGCGTCGCCACCTATGCCGTTGCCGTCGCCTACTTCGCCAGTCGACAGATCGACTTCGAAGCGCACATGCCGTTCCTCCTCGCAGTGCTCGAAATTCCTGCCATCCTGGTGGGCATCCTGCTCGCACGCGGGATCTCGCGCGAAATGCGCCTGCGCGTCGTGGCCCACGAGGTCTTCCTAGGCAAGGGCATCGTGCTGCTCGTTGGCGGCCTGCTGATCGGTTGGGCCTCCGGCCCGGAGGGACTGACGTCCATCAAGCCCCTCTTCTTCGACCTGTTCAAGGGCATCCTCGCGTTGTTCCTGCTGGAGATGGGGCTCATCACGGCCGCCCAGTTCGGCAACCTGCGGCAGCACGGTCTATTCCTCGTGCTGTTCGGTATCGGCATGCCGCTCGTCTCCTCCGTGGTGGGCATCGCGCTGGGATTGGGGCTCGGGCTGTCGCTGGGCGGCACGGCGATGCTGGGCATCCTGGCCGCGAGCGCCTCCTACATCGCCGTGCCGGCGGCCATGCGCATCTCGGTGCCGGAAGCGAACCCGACGCTGTCTCTGGCCGCCTCGTTGGGCGTCACTTTCCCGTTCAACGTCCTGGTCGGCATTCCGCTCTATCACGCAATGGCGACGCAGGCATTCGCGCTGACCGGAGGACTCGGCTCATGAACAGCTCAACGCGCAAACTGCTCACCATCATTACCGAGTCGGCCCTGGAAAGGACATTGGTTGAGGAGATCGAGCGCCTGGGGGCGCACGGCTTCACCATCACCGACGCCCGTGGCAAGGGCAACCGGGGCGTGCGCAACTCCGCCTGGGAAACGGGCGGCAACATCCGCATCGAGGTCGTGTGCAATACAGCGACCGCCGACGCCATTACGGTTTACCTGCAAGCGCATTACTACGACAACTACGCCATGATCGTGTTCGTGGCCGATGTGGACGTACTGCGACCTGAGAAATTCTGAGCATCGGCAGGAGACAACATCATGCAACCCCTTGTCGGTCTGATTATGGGTTCCGCATCGGACTGGGAAACGATGCGGCACACCGCACGCCGGATCTGCTCTTCGAGTACGCCGTTACCGCACAAGTCCGCGGCCTTGAGGTGATCGTCGCCGGTGCCGGCGGCGCGGCCCACCTGCCGCGGAACGGCTCTATCGGGCCCTAAACAAGCTGACAGGCGCGACCCAAGATCCGTGCG
>JBKKAY010000137.1:0-13519 GCA_046714195.1 Gemmatimonadaceae bacterium | reverse complement strand
AAGTAGCTGGGGGGAGACTCGAACTCCCGACCCCGGCATTATGAGTGCCGTGCTCTAACCAGCTGAGCTACCCAGCCGCACCACTTAATCTGCGTTGGTGTGACGCGCCGTTGTAGCGGTGGTCACTGACACAAACGGCCAGCCCTCTCGGACCGGCCGTTGGTGTTTGGAGCAATGGCGGGGGCGGGATTTGAACCCGCGACCTTCGGGTTATGAGCCCGACGAGCTACCAGGCTGCTCCACCCCGCGATGAAGGTCGCAATCTACGCCGCAGAGCACCCATGTCAACGCCTTGCGCTGTCTCCACTATCCCCAAATCGGTAGAGCAGCTCTTTCTCGCCCCGCACCATGCCGAACTCCTCGCGCGCGATTCGCTCCTGCGTCGCGCTATCGGTCTTAACGGCGCGGAGAAACCGATTCAGTGAATCCACCTCCCGCTGCAGCGAATCCACGTCGCTCTTCAGGAGGCCGCTCCTGACGCGCAGCACGTAGAGATCGCGGGTGCTGTATTCCCCGCCCTGCAACGCGAAATAGAGCGCGATCGCAATCAGCAGGAGCCAGATGATGCGATACACGTCAACGCCTACAGGCCGTAGACTGCCCCGCCCGGATACTCCGCCACCGAGCCCAGCTGCTCCTCGATCCGGAGCAGCTGATTGTATTTGGCGACTCTGTCCGTGCGGCTCGCCGACCCGGTCTTGATCTGGCCCGCGCCGGTCGCCACCGCCAGATCGGCGATGAAGGTGTCCTCGGTCTCACCCGAGCGGTGCGAGATGATCGACTGGTACCCGTTCGCGCGCGCCATCTCGATCGACTCGAGCGTCTCGTTGAGCGTGCCGATCTGATTGAGCTTGATCAGGATCGCGTTGGCGATGTCGGACTCTATTCCGCGCGCGAGGCGCTCGGTGTTGGTGACGAAGAGATCGTCCCCGACCAGCTGAACCCGGTCGCCGAGCTCCGCTGTCAGCTTCGCCCATCCCTCCCAGTCGTCTTCCGCCAGCCCGTCTTCGATAGATACGATCGGGTACACATCGAGCCACTTCCGATAGAGATCGATCATCCCGGCCGCGTCCTTCGAGCCGGCGCCACTCTTCTTGAAGGTATACGTGCCACCTTTGTGCAGCTCGGACGCGGCGACGTCGAGCGCGATCGCAATCTCTCGCCCGGGCGCGTAACCCGCCGCCTCGATCGCTTCCATTACGACCCGGAGCGCTTCCTCATCGTCCTTGAGGTCGGGAGCGAAGCCACCTTCGTCGCCTACGCCGGTGGAAAGCTTGCGCTTGACCAGCACCTTCTTGAGCGCATGAAATACCTCGGTCCCCATTCTCAGCGCTTCGCGAAAGCTGGTGGCTCCCACCGGCACGATCATGAACTCCTGGAAGTCAACGGTGTTCGTCGCATGCGCACCGCCGTTCAGGATGTTCATCATCGGCACTGGCATCGTGCGCGCCATCGGCCCGCCGAGATACCGGTACAGAGGCAGCCCTACATCCATCGCCGCCGCGCGCGCTGTCGCCATCGACACGGCCAGTATCGCGTTGGCGCCCAGCTTTCCCTTGTTGGCGGTCCCATCCAGGTCGATCATTGCGCGATCGATGGCCACCTGATCGGCGGCCGACATCCCGTTGAGCGCCGGACCTATGCGCTCCTCGACACTCTGCACCGCTTGCTCCACTCCCTTCCCGAGAAAGCGCTCGGCGTCGCCGTCCCTCAGCTCGAGCGCTTCATGCTCGCCCGTCGAGGCGCCGCTCGGAACGGCGGCGCGCCCAAATGCCCCGCTCTCGAGAAGCACATCGGCTTCGATGGTGGGATTGCCGCGGCTATCCAGAATCTCACGAGCGCTGATTTCGGCTATTGTCGACATGATTACCGGTTGATTTCTTGAATTTTCACCGCGTCTCGGTGGGTTCAGTCTCAGAAGAACGAATCTCCGTCCCCCCCTCCTGACGCGAAGCAGGTGCCGGCAGCGCCTCCACTCCATACAGATCGCGCATCGCTTCCGCCATCCGGCCGCGCACCTCCGCCATCAGCGCCTCGCGGTGGTCGTAGTCGAATCCGGTGGTCGGAACCGGCTCGAGCAAATGTACATCAACAGTGCCCGGGTGCACCCGCAGCGAGTCTCTTCTCAGCACCTCGATCGTGCCGTGGAGAATTACCGGAACGATCGGAACCCCTGCCGCGATCGCGAGCACGAAAGGTCCCTTCTTGAACGGACGCAGCCGATAATCGTAGCCGCGAGTTCCCTCGGGAAAAACCACTACCGAGTTGCCTGATTGGATGCTCTTGGCGGCAAGCTCGTACGCTCCGAAAGCCGCCTTTCTGTTGTCGCGCTGAATCTCGATCATTCCCGCGGCGCGTATTCCCCCCCCGAAGACCGGCACTTTGAACAGCTCGGCTTTCGCGACGAACTTGTAGCGCGGAAGAGTCGACGCCAGCGCCGGAATGTCGAACCAGCTGACGTGATTCGCCGCGAATACCCGAGGCTCTCCCGACCCGGCGTTCTCCCTGCCGTGAACCCGAACCTTCACCCCGGCTGCCCAAAGCATCCACTTCGACCACCAGCGCGGAGTCTTGTCGTAGATCCCGCCTGGGTTGTCACGCACACGAAAGAGAGCCGCGATGATCAGGGCGCCCCCGAGCAAGGTGGTCACCACAAATGCCGTGAGGAGCAGGAGCCCGGTTCTAAACAATGAGATCATTTTTTCCTGAAGTGATCGTAGCCGGCGGGGATCGCGATTGGATTTCCCTTGTCGAGCAGCACTACGCCGGTGGGTCCGGCAACAATCCGGCCGATCTCGGTCAACGGCAGCCCGAGATCCCCGGCAAGCGCGTGCGTATCCAGCGAAGAAGCGGTGACCGCCAGCTCGTACTCTTCTCCCGAGCTGGCGGCGTCCAGGGCGCTCACTCCTGCCAGATGCGGGATTCGCTCCAGCTCTATCTCGATCCGGACACTGCTCGCGGCGGCAACATGTGCGAGATCGGCCATCAAGCCATCGGAGATGTCTATCGCTGAAGTCGCGCCGCGCGCGGACAGCGCCAGCGCTTCCTCGATCCGGGGGACCGGTTGTGCGAAGCGCGCGCGCTCGACGTCGCTCGGCTTTCTGCCCGAGAGCCACGCCCGGACAGCCGCCCCGGGTCCGCCCAGCGTTCCGGTGACGTAGACGCGGTCGCCTATCCTGGCCCCGGAGCGTGTCAACGGTCGCACCGCGCTCCCCAGCACAGTGACCGTGATCGAAAGCGTCGTCCCTGCGGTGAGATCACCACCGATGATCGGGCACCCGCTGGCCACAACGGCCGCCTTGATCCCGGTCGCCAGGGCCCTGGCCTGGGCGCGATCGGACGCTGGCAGAGTGAGCGCGATGAGCGCGCCGAGGGGCCGAGCGGCCATTGCCGCCAGGTCGCTCAACGCCGCAGCGGCAGCGCGGTAACCGATCTCGGAGTGATCGAGCCATTCGCGCATGAAGTGCGCGCCTTCCACCGAGGTGTCAGTCGAGACCACCAGCCTCTCGTTGGGCGGTACCTGAATGACCGCCGCGTCGTCGCCGATGCCGCGGGCCGCGTTTCCCCATTCGGCAAGCAGCGTTCGGACCAGGTCGAACTCGGTCCCGGTGCCGAGCTCAGTATGTGCGCTCTCTCGCACCTTGCTGCCGGTCATTGCGACACCGCCGGCAGGCGCGCGATGACGGGCGACACGAGCGGGGGCTCCTCTTCGTTCCAGGCACGAGGCAGGGCGTAGAGGACATCCTCCAGCGTCGTGCCGCGCACGTAGGCGCAGAGCTCCGCGGCGCGGCCATGAATCCAGGCGCCGGCTCCAGCAGCCGTCACGGGATCACCCGTCTGGGCGAGAATCGTCCCCGCTATTCCCGCCAGTACGTCTCCGCTCCCGCCGGTGCCAAGCGCGGCGGTTCCGCGCGCCGAGACGAAGCGACTTCCGGTCGGAGAAAAAATCACGGTTGGAGATCCCTTGAGAAGGACGGTCGCGCCGAGCGTGGTGGCGAGCGGGGAGCCGATGTCGAACTTCTCAGCGAGAACGGTTTTCACATCCGTGCCCGCGAGACGCGCAAACTCCGCGGCGTGCGGCGTGATGAGCGCAGGCCTCCCGTCCAGGAGATCGCGAAGCTCCGTGACATCACCGGCGAAAAGATTGAGAGCATCCGCATCGAGCAGGACCGGGTTGCGCGACGAGTCGAGCACCAGCCGAAGCAGCTTCCTGGTCTCAGCCGACTTGCCCATTCCAGGACCGATCACGATCGCATCGGCCCAATCACCGATGTCTCGCTTCATCGCTGCCTGGTCGCTCGGCCACTCGACAATCAGCGCCGAGGGCGTCGCCGCGATCAGAGCTCCGGTGTTCTCGCTGGCGACGGCGGTGCGCGCCAATCCGATTCCGCTTCTGAGCGCGGCACGAGTGGTGAGCACAGCGGCACCAGCCATGCCCTTCCCTCCGCCGACGATCGCGAGGTGCTTCCGCTCTCCCTTGTGCGAATCGTACCTCATGGCGGGAAGTCGAGCGTCGATCCATGCGCGGTCGATGAGCTCGGGCAGCCGGTCGGACTGCGCGGATTCGCCGAGACCGATGTCGATTGCCACTATCTCGCCACAGCGATCGCGCGCCAGCAGCGTGCCACGCTTGACGCCGCCAAAGCTCAGCGTGAGGTCGGCGGTGACGGCCGTGGCGCTTTCTCCGGTGGTGGCGTCGAGCCCGCTCGGGACATCGAGCGAGGCGGCACTCCAGCCTTCAGATCGTAACCCGTTGATTGTTGCGATGGATTCCGCGATGCGCCCACGAGGAACGCCCTTGAATCCGGTTCCAATCAGGGCGTCCACCGCGACACCGCCGGCGCGAATGTCACCGGAGAAGGAAACCGATTCGATAGCCGCCGCGCGCTCCGCTTGTGTCTCGGGCGTCCGCGGTTCTTCGGCCTCGACCACGCCAACGCGCACGCCCGCGCGCCCGAGCTCCCCGGCCACTACCCAGCCATCGCCACCGTTGTTGCCGGGACCAGTAAACACCACCACGCCGGAATGGAGACGATCGCTGAATCGTCGAATGATCTCATCCGCCGCGCCTTTGCCGGCGCGCTGCATGAGGGTCCGCGATGCGGTCCCTCTGTCGATGGCGGCCCGATCGCGCTCGGCTGATTCTTCCGCGCTGACCACCCTGACGGGGGGGGGCATTACCGGGGAGGCTGGGAGGCTGGGAGGCTGGTGCTCTAGACCTGGTGCGCGCAGTTCCAGGGGTAATCGCGCTCGAACGCGCTGTCGAAGCCGAACACTCCGACGAATTCGTCGCGCGTATCCTGCGGCTGGCTGAGGAGAAATCCGAGATCGACCAGCGTGAACACTATGTCTCCGATGTCCGCCGTAGCGGAGATCCCCCAGTGCTCGAGAACCACGCGCGCCATCAATCCATACCGGTCCAGGGCGAGACTCCGGCAGGCGTGCGCGAGCTCGGTCCCCGTGATGTGGCGGCGCGCCGCAAGTTGGGCCTGACAGAGCTCGAGCGCGGAGAGGACGAACAGATATGCCTGCTCGTCGAACCGCGGCTCGCGGATGCGAATCCGGTCCATGATGCCTTCGCGAAAGGCCAGCTCTGCCATTGCTATCGGGTGTTCGCCATTGAAGGAAAGGATTTGTAGAGCGGAAATCGATTCGTCAAGTCGAGTACTTCCTCCTTGACTGACGTCGTGACTCCGGCGTCACCACTGCTGGCGATGACTCTGTCGATCAACACGGCTATCTGTGCCATCTCGCGCTCGCGCATACCGCGCGTCGTGACGGCCGGCGTGCCGATCCGGATGCCGCTGGTGACGAACGGAGACTGTGTCTCTTTCGGCACGGTGTTCTTGTTGACGGTGATGCCCGCGGCGTCGAGCGCCTTCTCGGCGACTTTGCCCGTCACGTCCTTGTTCCGCAGATCCACCAGCATCAGGTGATTGTCGGTGCCGCCCGAGACAATGTCGAATCCGTGCTCCCCGAGCGCGGCGGCCAGCGCCTGCGCATTTCGAACGACCTGACCGCAATACTCCTTGAATGAAGGCTCCAGCGCTTCCTTGAAGGCGACCGCCTTCGCGGCGATCACGTGCTCCAGCGGACCACCCTGGGTCCCGGGAAACACCGCCTTGTCGATCGCCTTGGCGTGCTCGGCTTTGCACAGGATCAAGCCACCGCGAGGTCCGCGAAGTGTCTTGTGGGTGGTGCTCGTCACCGCGTCGGCGAGCAGGATCGGAGATGGATGGAAACCCGTCGCCACCAGTCCCGCGAAATGCGCCATGTCCACCACGAACTTGGCACCGATCTCCGCCGCCACCTCGGCAAAGGGCTCGAAATCGATGATGCGCGCGTAGGCGCTCGCTCCCGCGACGATCAGCTTCGGCCGCCGCTCGCGCGCGATCCTCTGCATCGCGGCATAATCGATTCGTCCGTCGTCGCCGACTCCATAGTGAATCGCATTGTAGATCAAGCCGGAGAAGTTCACCGGAGATCCGTGGGTGAGGTGACCACCCTGCGACAGATCCAGCCCGAGGAGGGTGTCGCCGGGCTTCATGAACGCGAGGTATACCGACGAATTCGCCTGCGCGCCCGAGTGCGGCTGCACGTTGGCGTGTTCCGCGCCGAACAGCTGCTTCACCCGGTCGATCGCCAGCTGCTCGACCATGTCCACGAACTCACAGCCGCCGTAATACCGTTTCCCCGGCAACCCCTCCGCATACTTGTTCGTCAGCGGCGTTCCCATCGCCTCGAGCACCGCCGGCGAGACGAAATTTTCGCTGGCAATCAGCTCCAGACCGCTCCGTTGGCGATCGACCTCGTTGTCGATGAGGCGCGCGATCTCGGGATCGGATTCCGACAGGCGTCCGGCCGGCATTCCTGTCCTGGCGGTTTTTCTCTCCGAAGCAGTCTGAGTCTCGGGCATCACTTACCCTCTGGTTCGATCTTTTTGACGCGGCGCTCGTGCCGGCCTCCCTCGAATTTAGCATCCAGCCACGCCTTCATCGTCGCTACCCCGTCTTCGATCGACATAAACCGGGCCGGCAGCACCAGCACATTGGAGTCGTTGTGCTTGCGCGACAGGGCGCCGATCTCGGGAATCCACGCCAACGCGGCGCGAACACCGCGATAGCGATTGGCGACCATGTCCATGCCGACTCCGCTGCCACAGAGAAGAATGCCGCGCTTCACTTTGCCGCCGGCAACCTGCCTCGCGACCTGGTGCGCCGAATCGGGATAGTCGTCGGGAGTGCTGGAGTCATGGGCTCCGATGTCCTGGGGATCGTAGCCCAGCTTTTTCAGCTCCGCGATCAGCCGTTGCTTCATCTCGAAGCCGGCGTGATCCGAAGCGACCGGTATCTGCTCACTCATCGTAAGACTCCGTGAATGCGATCATCCGCGGTCAACGGGCTGCCGCCAGCCGCTGCTCGGCGACACGATCCGCCGCTTCATAAGTTGGGATATTGTCCGCCTCCGCGAGCTCGAACACGCGCAGCACGGTATCGTAGATGTCGTCTGCCTTGTCCAGCGCGCGCTGAGCATCCCAGCCGGCGACCTCGCCGTAGACGTTGATCACTCCCCCCGCGTTGGCCACGTAGTCGGGAGCGTACAGAATTCCCTTCGCTTCGAGTGCATCGCCGTGGCGCTCCTCGAGCAGCTGGTTGTTGGCGCCTCCGGCGACCACCGCCACCTTGAGCAGAGGAATCGTCTTGTCGTTGATGATTCCACCCAGCGCGCAGGGCGAAAATATGTCCGCCTCGGCTGTAAAGATCGCGTCGCCCTCCACCACCGTCGCGCCGGTCAGCTGCGCCACCCGCGCGGCTTTGGCGGCGTCGATGTCGGAGACCGTCAATCGCGCGCCCGCTTCGTGAAGCTCCTGCGCCAGGAATCGGCCGACATTGCCGCAACCCTGAATCGAGACACGCTTCCCTTCCAGGCTGTCCGACCCCCACCGCCGGTTCGCGGAAGCCTGCACCGCGCGGAAGACACCGTGCGCGGTGACCGGGGACGGATCCCCCGATTTTCCCGCCAGTCCGGCGACGTGACCCGTCTCCATGTGCACGTAGTCCATGTCCTTGGTCGACGTCCCGACGTCCTCGGCCGTGATGTAGCGTCCGCCCAGACTCTCGACGAAGCGGCCATGGGCCCGAAAGATGTCCTCGCGGTCCTTGGTCTTGTTGTCGCCGATGATGATCGATTTGCCACCGCCGAGATTGAGGCCCGCGACGGCGTTCTTGTACGTCATCCCCCGCGAGAGCCTGAGCGCATCGGTGATCGCCTCCTCGTCGGTCGCGTAGGTCCAGAACCTGGTCCCTCCCAGCGCCGGGCCGAGCCTGGTGCTGTGCACCGCGATGATTCCCCGATAACCGCACCCGGGATCGCTGCACAGCATGACCTGCTCGTGTCCCATTTTCGCCAGCATGTCGAAAACTTTCATTGCCGTTTCGTTTTGGGTTCAGGACTGACCGTAGAGTGCGCGCGCGATCACGATCCGCTGGATCTCGGACGTACCCTCATAAATCTCGGTGACTTTTGCATCGCGGAACAGGCGCTCGACTGGATAATCCTTCACGTAGCCGTAGCCGCCGAATATCTGCACCGCCTGCGTCGTCACCCACATCGCCGTCTCGCTTGCCATCAGCTTGGCCATCGCGCTGAACTGCCGGACGCTCTGACCGCGATCCTTGGCCGCGGCGGCGGCGTGCAGCAGCGCGCGCGATCCGGCAACCCGCATCGCCATGTCGGCGAGCTTGAACTGAATCGCCTCGAATTCCTTGATCGCCTTGCCGAATTGTTTTCGCTCGGCGGCGTACGCGACAGAGAGCTCGAGCGCCGCGCGCGCTATTCCGATGGCCTGTGCAGCGATGCCGAGCCGTCCGTTGTCCAGCGATTGCATGGCGTACACGAAACCCTGTGTCTCGTCGCCGAGCAGGTTGGCCGCCGGGACGCGCATGTTGTCGAAGGTGAGCTGGACCGTCGGCGACGCGCGGAGGCCCATTTTGTCCTCCTTCTTCCCGACGTTGAAGCCGGGCAGATCGGGAGTCACGATGAAAGCGCCGATCCCGCGGCCGCCACGACGGGACCCGCTCGAATCCGTGCGGGCCATCACCAGTATCACTCCCGCGGTGTTGCCGTTGGTGACCCAGCTCTTGGTTCCGTTGAGCACCCACGAGTCGCCGTCCTTCACGGCCTGCGCAGCCAAAGCGGACGCATCGGACCCAGCGTCGGGCTCGGAGAGCGCGAAGGCGCCCAAGAGCTCTCCTCTCGCCATCGGCTTGAGGAACCGATCCTTCTGCGCGTCGCTTCCGTAGCGAAGGATCATCTGCGTCGGCAAGGAATTGTGGACGCTCATGAGAACCGCCACCGAGGCATCGGCGGCGGCGATTTCTTCCAGTGCGATGAGGTAGGTGCCCGTGTCGACACCGAGCCCTTCGTATTTCTCGGGCAGGAGCATGCCGAGGAATCCGAGCTCGCCCAGCTTGCCGACCATGGACGGCTCGAAGTACGCCTGCTGATCCCACTCGGCCGCGTGCGGCGTGATCTCGGCCAGCGCGAACTCGCGCGCCAGCTTCTGGACTTCAGACTGTTCCTCGGTGAGAGGATGAAGGGCCCAGGACAAATCAGCGCCTACTTATAGGTATAGAATCCGCGGCCGGTCTTCCGGCCCAGCCATCCCGCCGCGACGTACTTTCTCAGCAGCGGGCAGGGTCTGTACTTCGGATCTCCGAGACCGCTCTGCAGAACCTCGAGAATAGCGAGACAGGTATCGAGCCCGATCAGGTCCGCCAGGGCGAGAGGACCCATCGGATGGTTCATGCCCAGCGTCATCACCTGATCGATTGCTTCCGGCTCGCCGACACCTTCCATCACGCAGTACACGGCCTCGTTGATCATCGGCATCAGCACGCGATTGGCGACGAAACCGGGGAAGTCGTTGACTGCCACCGGTGTCTTTCCGAGCGCCTTGCTCAGATCGGTGACACGCTTGGTCGTTTCGTCGGAGGTTGCGAGCCCGCGAATGATCTCCACCAGCTTCATCACCGGAACCGGATTCATGAAATGCATCCCGACGACCTTGTCGGGACGCGACGTCCGCCGGGCAATCTCGGTGATCGAGATCGAGCTGGTGTTCGACGCGAGAATCGCATCCGGCTTGGTGAGCCGATCGAGGTCGGCGAAGATCTTGAACTTGAGCGCCGAATCTTCACTGGCCGCTTCGATCACCAGCGTCGCTTCGGAAGCGGCTGCCATATCCCGGTCGAGTCCGATCCGCGACAGGATTGCCTCCGGTTCGCGAGCGGAAATAATTCCCTTCTTGAGCTGGCGATCCAGATTCTTCTCGATGGTCGCGCGGCCTTTGTCCAGCGCTTCCTGCGAGATGTCGATCATGGTGACCGGATAGCCGGACTGCGCAAAGACGTGCGCGATGCCGTTTCCCATCTGGCCGGCTCCGACAACCGCTATCCGTTCGGTCATGCGTGCGACTCCATGCGGCGCAGGAAGCGCCCGTACAGGATGAAAAGAAGTACGAACTCGGTTGCTACCGCGGCGAGTCCCGCTTCGGGCCCCCACTGGCCGCCCGTGAGCCAGTCCGGGCCCGCATCAACAGTTCGATAGTCGGGCGTCACCGCCGGCAATCCGCTCACAGGAGCGTGGAGCAGCGCGGCCATCGTCCAGTTCCACGCAAAATGCGCCGCACCGGCGGCATACAGGCTTCCCGTCGCGAGAAACACCGCTCCAAGCATGAATCCCGCCACGGTCACGCTCACGATCGACTGTGCGTCGGCGCCCGGGTTGCCCGCGTGCAGCAGTCCGAATACTACGCTGGTCACGATCAGCGCCAGCCTCCAGCCTCCCATTCTTCTGAGAACAGAGAAGAGGTAACCGCGCATGAACAGCTCCTCGGCGAACGCCGCTGGGAGAAGCGTCGCCGCCGCGGTGGCCGCCACGGCCCACCAGCTCCCATCGGGAGTCGGGGTGATGCGGAGCTGGCCCGCTCCGATCAGAATCAGCGACGCCAGGCCAATGGAGAGCGCACCCCATGCCGTGCCGGTGAGCAGCAACGAAGGTGACGCCGCGGACCGGTCGAGACCGAGCGTCGCCCAGGGCAACTTCTCGACGAGTCTGAGCATCACGAACGTCGAGACCAGGACGCTCGCCAAAGAGATCCACTGCGAGAGAACGCTCGTGGGTTCCAGTGCTGCCGGGCCGAACGCGGCTTGGGCGGCCCAGAAGAGTAGTGCGACCGTAACGAAGCAGAGGAACAGGAACAGGACGATCAGGCCCAACGGCTTGAGCGACCGCTTGAGCCAGGAGGTTGGTGGAACAGGAGGCGGAGTCGTCAACCGCGCTCGACGCTCAACGCTACTGCATCACCGCCACCGAGACAGAGGGTCGCCAGCCCCGTCTTCGCCCCGCGTTTCTTCATCGCGTACAGCAGCGTCGTCAGTACCCGCGCGCCGCTGGCGCCGATCGGGTGTCCGAGCGCGATAGCGCCGCCGTTCACGTTCACCCTGTTCCAATCCCACTCGAGGCCGGCACCGTTGGCGAGCGCCTGTGATGCGAATGCTTCGTTCGCTTCGATGAGATCGTAGTCGCCGATCCGCGCGCCCGTTTTCTTCATCAGGTTCCGCACCGCGTGGATCGGCGCGAAAAAGAGATCCTGGGGAGCCGTTGCACCGGTGGCGTAGCCCGTGATGCGCCCGAGAATCTCGAGACGGTGTGCTTCCGCGTACTCCTCCGAGACTACGATCAACGCGGCGGCGCCATCGTTGAGGCTCGACGCGTTGCCGGCTGTCACGCTCAGGTCATCGGCATTTCCCTTCCCTGGAAAAGCCGGGCGCAACTTTGCGAGCGACTCGAGCGTGGTGTCCTTGCGCGGTCCTTCATCGGTGTCGACGACCGTTGATCCTTTTTTTCCCGGGATCTCGACGGGAACTATCTCGTCCCTGAAGCGCCCCTGCTCTATCGCTTCGATCGCCTTCCGATGCGACGCCGCGGCGAATTCGTCCTGCTGCGCTCTCGTGACGCCTGCCTTGGTGGCCGTGTACTCCGCGTGTCCGCCCATGTGAACATCACAGGACGCGCACCAGAGACCGTCCTTGATCATCCCGTCGACCATCTTCTGATCGGAGAGCTTGACGCCGTTCCGCATACCGTAGACGTAATAAGGAGCGTTGGACATCGACTCCTGGCCGCCGGCAACGATCACCTGAGAGTCGCCCGCCTTGATCGCCTGGGAAGCCAGCATCACCGCTTTGAGTCCCGAGCCGCACACCTTGTTCACCGTCACCGCTGAGATGGTGGGAGGCAGCCCGGCCTTGAGCGCGGCCTGTCTGGCAGGCGCCTGCCCGCTGCCGCCCTGGATGACGTGTCCCATGATCACTTCCTGGACGTCCTCGGCCGCGACACCTGAGCGCTTCAGGGCCTCGCGTATCGCGATTGCACCGAGCTCCGGCGCGCTCAGGGGCGACAAGCCGCCAAGAAATTTTCCGATGGGCGTGCGGGCGGCGCCAACGATGACTGGACTGCGTGCTTTGTCGGCCATGTCTGAAGTGAAAGGGATTCTGCCTACGGTCTGCAAGTTAACGGATCGCGGAATTGGCCAGAAGCGTGCCCGCCTGCGTGCGCATGTATATTCTTCTGCTTCGGCGTGAATATCCTCAAGCGGAGGCTTTCCCGATGCCTTGCCTGATCTCCCTCCTCGCTCTTGCCGCGCCGCGACTGGTGGCCGCGCTCCTCTGGTTTTTCACGACCTGGTTCCGCGGCGTGTTCGACAACACGCTCTGGCCGATCCTCGGTTTCGTATTCCTCCCGACTACGCTCCTTTGGTATTCGGCCGTCCACAACTGGTTCGGAGGCCGGTGGACCTTCTGGCCGGTGGCCGGCCTGGTGGTCGCGCTGATGATCGATCTCTTCCCAGCCAGCGGACGGCGCATGGGCAAAAAGGGATGAGCGCGTAACCCGGGCGATTCCGCGTCGTCCTCATAGGGACGCGACACCATTGTGGAGCGTCGGTGTATTCAAATCCACCGCGGACGGAACATCACGTGTCTACTACAAACTCGAAGTCGCGCATCGGCATGGCCATGGCGGGCGCCGCTCTCCTCCTCGCCTGCGGTCCCAACCATCACCTCGCCGACTACCCGTTCGCGAGCCGCACGCTCGCCGTCGTTTATATCGCGCCCCCTGCTCCCGAGCTTCTGACTGCCGTCTATGACGTGCGCGGAACCACGACGAGAGACGCGATCGATGCCGTCGTCCGCGCCGGCACTGGCGCCGCCAGAGAGCGGGAAGCCCGCCGGGCGGCCTCGCGCCTCGACAGCGCCACTTTACGCGTCGACATACCCACGGTGCTTGCCCAGCGCACTCTCGAGCGCGCCAGCAGATACCTTGGGACGCGCGCTATAACAGATGCCGGCACAGCCGACTATTTGATGGAAGTCCACATGGAGCGGTTCGGGATCAATGCCAAGGCGGACCACGCCGCCTACCTCTTCACGTTTGCCGAAGCCGTGCTGCTCGATCG
>JBKKAY010000136.1:0-10516 GCA_046714195.1 Gemmatimonadaceae bacterium | reverse complement strand
ATCGAACATCAGCGTCTCGCCTTCGCGGATGAGCGCGACGGACGAAACGTTGCGCTCGACGGTGGGGCGCGACGCTGAAGTGCCGAGGAAGCGGAGGGAGAGCGACATGACGGCGTAATATACCGGCGTCTCAAAAAACAAACTCAACAGGAGGTCAGCTGGCCGCTCTTGTGCTGTCTGCTGTCTGCTGACGGCTTCACGACGTCGAGAGATCACACATTTGGTCAAAACAAACTGGAGGAATCATGGCTTTAACTCGTTTGATGAGACTCGGAATCGCGGCGGGCATTGCAGCAGCGACCGTTGGGTGCTCGGATACTTTTGCGCCACCTGAGGGACTCGATTTCGCCGCCGCCACGCGGTCATGCGGACCGGCAGACGGCCCCGCGGTTGACATTTATCTCGCATCCGAACGGATCGAATCCCTGGATCGGTCCGCGCCATTCGTGCGCGTGCATGTCGACCAATCACTGGAAACGCTGGCTGGGCGCTCCTGGCTGCTCGCCGGCGTCAATGCGAATGGGGCTGCCTGGTATTACTCGTCGGCAACGGAATTCGAGGTTGCCACAATTGGCGGTATGCGGGTGGAAAAGGTCGAGGAGGACAACACCATAGTGGGCCTGGTCGATCTCATTTTTCCGGATGCCGGGCGGATCAGAGGGGAATTCAGGGCTGTGTGGGTGCCAAGCACAGTGATTTGCGTCTAAGGGCCGTTGCCTGAACGCGAATGGCTCATTCGTAGTTACGGGATTCGCGATCGCGCGTCTTGTTCTGTAAGCCGGCTGCGTATATCAAAGCTGGACAAAGAGTTACAAAGCCGAGACCTGGTTCGGGCCTTGACTTTGAGGGGCGTTCCGCTACCTTACACACTAAGGAAGCAGCCCCGCGTTGTTTTGAGTGGGGCTTTTCCTTTGATCCGGTGCGACGGATCAAGCCCGATTAGTTGAGGGACCAGTCCGTCGCGTTCGCGCGGGGCTGTAGCTCAGCTGGGAGAGCGCTGCAATCGCACTGCAGAGGTCAGGGGTTCGATCCCCCTCAGCTCCACTGGTTAGAAAAAAAATTGATTAGCTGCCCGCCGCCGCTCGGTAGGACGTAGAGTTCCAATGACGGCGCGCGTGGCACGATTGGGCGGGAGACCGCCAAATAGATTCGCCGCAACCTCGAGAGAGATTGCGGCGTTTGTGTTTTTCAGAGGGATTTCCTGCGCCGGGGCCGACCTGCGCCCTCGGGACGAGCTACGCGATGGACGCCTGAGGGGCAGACTTTGAGCGCAGCGTCAGGCCGAACAGCGCCAGACCCGCCAGCAGGGACGCCGTGCCGAGCACGACTTCAATGGTGCGGCTGTTCATTGGACGGACACCGAGCAGGCTGAGGACGCCAGCTGCGATCCCTACCACCGCGAGAGTCCGGAGCAACAGGCGATTGCGTGCGTTGAGTGTCATCGAGAATCCCCAGCGTAAAGTGTCAGCGAGCTAAACCCACCATGGATCGAAGCAGTCGTAATTGTGCTGCCTGGCGATTTTGCCGTCCTTGAACTCGAGCCACATCGAGAAGTGCGCGCGCATTTCGGAATCAGCCGGCAGCGTATCGACCGGCACGGCCAGCAGTCCGCTCCAGTAGACCTCGAGCGCGACGCGGTCACCGTCGACGATGGAGTTGAGGATCTCGAACTTCTGCGCCCGGAGCACCTTCTTCCCCCTTCGCGCTGCGTCGAGGATCGCCTGCAGGTTGCGGTGTGCACCGATCGGAGCGAGGCGATTGGGGAATTCTTCCTGAATGACATCCTTCGTGAAGAATTCCGCCAGCGCGGCGCCGTCCGCACCGCTCTCGAGTGCTTCGAGATAGCGGCGGGTGGTTTCCAGATTGTCCGTTGCCGTCATAGTCATCAGCATGAGCCGACCTGTGGTGCGGGTTAACACTGAGCGAATCAACGGTAATGACGACTCAGGTCACGCAACTATACCTCAGCAATGAATTTAGCCCCCCTCACCTCATGGGAAACCCGGGGGATGGGGTGGTTATTCCCTCTTGCCAGCGAGGGACCCCTCCATGCGCCGCCGGAATAGCCAATAAGCTCCGAACTGTCAAAGCGACCGGCTCCCTGCTTCAGTATTAGGGGTGCGTACGAAAGGCCTGGATGCCAGAAGTTACTGCAGTAATGAGGTGACATCCGCCCGTAACGCCCGGAACGCGTCGGCATTGAACCGGTTGGCCTCTCTCTCCGATGCTCCCAGAAAATCGCCGACCGCCGTGCCGCTCAGGCGATTGAGGAATCGCAGGATGCCGCTCTCCCTCACCACCAGGCTCAGGCGCCGGTTCATGAGCGTCTGCGCGCCCGGCGTATCCTTGATCGAGATGCGGATCGGAATTCCGCCGCCCTGGAACGGCCGGCGGAGCGGAGACTTGAGCAGTCTCCCCACCGAAGGTGGTAGCCGCCATTCGGGTTCCTTCGCAAAACGCATCGCCCAGCCACGCTCGTTGGGGGTATCGATGATGTTGAAGTCGCCGACCATCTCCGTCCAGCCCACCCGGAAAACGAGCACGCGCATCGACATGTCGAGCTTGATGATCAGCGCCTTCGGCATCTCGCGCACCGGCCCGTCGAGCGGGGCGAAGCGGCCGCCCTTGCTCCGCAGCTTGAAGTGCACGTAGTAGTCGGCTGCCCGTGCCTCGAACCAGCGTGCGCCGGTGCGATCGGTGAGAGTCACCCGGTAGCGGCCCTTGCTGATGTACTTGTCGATGTACTGGGCGTAGTTCGGCATCGTCGCCTTGAGCGTCGCCGGCGTGAGCCGAATCGCGATGTCGTACGTCGTGGCGCCCTCGGCATCGAGGACCGTCTTGAGCGTGTCGATGGTGAAGAGTCTGCCGAGCGCGGTGACGGTGCGCGGGAGGCTCGAGTTGTAGTCGGCGCGGATGGCGGCCGGTGACTTGCCCTCGCCCGACGCGAGAATCCGCGCGATGACGTTGGTGAGATCCTGCGCGCGCATCCTGCCCAGCGCGACGTCGACGTTGGTGTACCACTCGTACTCGCTGTCGGCGAGCTTTCTCAGCCGCACGATCTCGCGCGATTCGGTGAGGGCGTCTGGGAGAGTGTTGGAGAGCGTCGCCTTCACGATATAGCGGTCGGTGGCGAAGATCCCCTCGTTGCCGAACAGCCGCGAGCTGTCGGGGGTGGGACCACTGGCGAGCCAGACAGTGGTGTCGTTGAACACTCCCGATGGTGTCAACGCATATCTCCCGAACTGAGACCGCGCGTGAATCAGCCTCGGCTCCCTCTGAATATTCGTGAAGCGGGAGCCAATCGAGTAGAGAAACTCGTCGGCGTTGGCACGCGCGGCGGCGAGACCGGGTCCGAATCCCGGCACTGCCTGGCGGCAGCCGACACCCGGGAGTGCAAGGAGCGCGATCAGAGCCGCGCGAATGGCGGGAGCGGGAGCTTTCACCCGCGAAACTTAGCGCCCCAGTCGTGCCTCGCGGGCGATGCCCCATTTGAGATTGAGGAACACGAAATCACGGTCAGCGTCGAGGAGCTCCGAGTATCGCGCTCCGACTCCGGCCGAGAGCCAGATACTCTGGGCGATCATGAATTCGACGCCGGTGGCCCAGGAGCTCCTGTTCTCGTCGGGAGCGCTCGTTTTGAGATTGCGCGTGAGCTCGATGAATGCGTTGACCGTCGATTTTCCGGCGAGCGCGCGAATGCCTCCGTCCCACGCGCTCTCGTCGGTTTCGCCGGGTAGAGCAGTGACACCGCCGGAAGCCGACATCCAATGCAGCTGTGCCGCGATCTGTCCGAGATTCACTCGCTCGGCGCGCCCGTCGTTCGACTTCGTCCACCTGATCGGAACCGCGCCCAGGACCCAAAGCGACTGTCCGAGTGATGCGCGGTCGCGTATCGCGGATTTGCCGAAGCGGGTTCCGGTCGCCGCTGAAATAGCGAGCGTGACATCGTTCCAGTGGTCCTTCATCCAGGCCCTGATGGCGCGCGACTTCCCGGTGCCGGCGCACTCGAGCGCGATCTCGCGGTCGACGGTGTTCGGCGCGACCTTCCACATCCGGGCGGTGTCCTGCGTGGGCCCCGCGGCGACGCCGTCGTTCGCCCGGAGGATTCTTGTGGGGTCGGTTGAGTCGCGGACCGGCGCGGCCCTCACTCCAGTTCGCTTCTGGACGACGACGAGGGAGGTATCCACGCCCGTTGCCTGCGTTAGACAACGATCTAACACCATGGCCATCCGGTTCCGGAACTCCGGGTCGGAGTACGGCTCCGGCCCGAGCAGAATCGTCCGGATCCCCAGAGCCAGATCGGTCACGGCGGTGTCGCCGCTCTTCCTCACCGTCCCGATCGACACCTGGGTGTTGTACAGCCAGAAGCTCGGTCGCCCGTTCCGGTAGCCTTCAGGAGTTAGGTTATAACGTAACACATTGGACGGCAGGAATGAGATCGCGACCCCGGCGTTGACCCGTCCCTCGAGGTCGATCCCGTCGGCCAGGGCAATCCCGAGCGCCGGCAGCGTCCCCGGATTCGCGACCCGCTTGGGCGCTACTCCAAGGAATACGAACGCCGGATCGTCGGGAATGTTGTAAGCCGGCAGCTGCGCCTGAAGCCCGCCACCAAAACCCAACATGATAAAGCCGGCGGCGGGCAGCAGGCCTCGGGTAGCAGGTAGCTTGGCAGTTCTCAGTTGCATTTCCCTCGACGTCGCTTAGCCATCGATACTCAGGAGTGTCCCCTCGGCTTTCGCGAACACCACGCTATCATCCCCGCCGATCATTCCCTCGCACACGATCGGATCGCCGAGGAGCTTGCCGCTCTGGGAGAACGCGACCTTGATGCGCGTGGGATGGTTCGACGCGCCGTCCATCAGAAAATAGATGCGCAGATCGGTGTAGGGCCGAATCGGCGGCAGCAGCTCGAACGAATACCGGCTGAGATTCTCCCGGCCCCAGTCGGCCGACGTCGCGAACTCCCGGAAGTCTCGGCCCGGTACCCGCTTCTGCGCGATGAATCGAAAAACCGCGGGCGTGTCGGCCCTGATCTCTATGTCGACGGGCTTGAGCGGGTCCATCTTGAATTCTGCCATTGATTTAGCGGAGCCCGCCACTTGTTTGGGTCGCTCCAAGGTAGGCTCGGCAAGCACAGCTGATACGTCGTTTTCTTATCAAGCGGGGGCGAATTCATATCACGGAGCCGTGACTGGGTGCGCCAGAGAACGGAGTGGCGCATCTTCTCCGGCCATGGCGGCCGACGAACAGGGCTCCACGCCCTTGAGCAGCGACATCAACACGGAATTGGACGCGACGCCGGGCCGTACGAGGACCATGGTCGGCTTTGTCCTCGCGCCGATAGTTTTCGCTGCCATTCTGCTCACGCCAATGGCGACGCTCACGCCGGAAGCGCACCGCCTGGCGGCAATTCTCGCGGCCGTCGTCGTGCTCTGGGTGACGGAAGCGCTGCCGATGCCTGTGACGGCGATGCTCGGCGCTGCGGCTGCCGTCGTGATGCGCGTGGCGCCGGCCAGAGAAGTGTTCGCGCCGTTCGCGGACCCGCTGATGTTTCTCTTTATCGGCGCGTTCATCCTCGCGAGAGCGATCATGCTCCACGGTCTCGACCGGCGGCTCGCGTACGGCGTGCTCTCGCACCCCTGGGTGGCGGCGAGCCCGCGGAGAATCCTCCTCGCGTTCGGTGCCGTGACCGCGTCGATCTCCGCATGGATCTCGAACACCGCCACCACTGCCATGATGTTCACCATCGGGTTGGCGATCCTCGCCTTCCTCAAGGACTCGGAGCGCGAGACGGGAATCCGCCTCAACCCCGCGTTTCCGACGGTGCTGATGCTGATGACGTCATTCGCCGCATCCATCGGCGGGCTCGCCACGCCCGTGGGAACACCGCCCAACGTCATCGGCATCGGTTTCATTCGCGACCAGCTGGGCGTCCAGTTTCCGTTCTTCCAGTGGATGATGATCGGCGTCCCCATCGTCGTCGTCCTGTTCGCATTTCTCTTCTTCTATCTCGACCGCGCCAGCAGAACAGGGCGAGGACGGGTGCGGTTGGAGGGACTCACCGTGATGCTCGAGCGCGAAAAAGCGAGACGCGGCGGCTGGACGCGGGGGGAAGTATCGACGCTTCTTGCATTCGGGCTGACGGTTGTCCTCTGGGTGACACCGGGTTTTGTCGCGGTAATCGCCGGGGAGAACAGCAGGGCGTACCGGACCTTCATCTCCATGGTCCCGGAGGGCGTCGCTGCCATCATCGGCGCGTCGCTGCTGTTCTTTCTTCCCGGCGCGGGCGGCGCGCGCGCGATCACCTGGCGCCAGGCGGCTGAAATCGACTGGGGGATAGTGCTCCTCTACGGCGGCGGGTTCGCACTCGGCGTCCTTTCCTTTCAGACCGGACTGGCGGAAGGCATGGGGCGCTCGCTCCTGGCCCTGATGCCGTCGAGCGGCGACACCGCGCTCTTAATTGGATCGACCGTGATCGCCGCCGCGCTGTCAGAGGTGACATCCAACACCGCTTCGGCCAACATGATCGTGCCGGTCGTGATCTCCGTGGCGCAGGCGGCGGGCGCGGACCCGCTCGCTCCGGCCCTCGGCGCCACCATGGGCGCGAGCATGGGATTCATGCTGCCGGTTTCCACCCCGTGCAACGCGATCGTGTACGGCTCGGGCAAGATCCCGCTCACCAAAATGATCCGCTACGGGATCGTTCTCGACATCGCCGGGGTGATCGTAATCATCGCGTTCCTCAAGGTGCTGCTGCCGCTGGTGCGCTGAGAGGCACCCCTTACTGCTGAGCTACAGTGTGCGCTATGGCGCATTCAATGTAAACGATTACATTCGCCGCAGGCATGGTTACTATCAAGGATGTAGCCCGTGAGGCCAATGTCTCCGTTGCTACCGTCTCCCGCGTTCTAAACGGTAGCGGTCCAGTCAGCGCCGAGACACAGCGCCGCATCCGGGAAGTCGCCGGACGTCTCAGGTACGTGCCGCACGGCGGCGCGCGCAGTCTCATCACGAGCAAGACCGAAACCCTCGGCGTGCTGCTCCCCGATCTCTACGGAGAATTCTTCTCGGAAGTGATCAGAGGAATGGACGAGACGGCGCAGCGACACGGATTTCATCTCATCATCAGCCGGTCGCACGCGACGAAGCACGGCCTAGAGACCGCGATGCGCGCGATGCGTGGGCGCGTCGATGGCGTCGTCGCCATGTCGCCGGATCTCGACGGCGAGTCTCTGCTCAATCTTCCATCGACCCTGCCGGTGGTGCTTCTCTGTTCGGTGTCGCGCGGCGATGAGCTCGATTCGCTCACCATCGACAACTGCCGCGGCGCCCGCGCGATGGTGAAGCACCTCATCTCGCTTGGTCACAAGCGGATCGCGATCATCAAGGGCTCGACGGGTAATTACGATGCGGCCGAGCGGCTGCGTGGTTACCGTCACGCGCTCAAGGACGCCGGCATCAAATCGGAAAGGGCGCTCGAGCTCGAAGGCGGGTTCACGGAAGCCGGTGGCTACGCCGCCGCGCTACAGCTGCTCGAGCTGGATGAGCGCCCGACCGCAATTTTCGCCGCCAACGACTCGATGGCGATCGGAGCCTTGAGCGCTCTGCGCGAGTCGGGAGTCCAGGTTCCCGGGCAGATGGCGGTCGCGGGTTTCGACGACATCCCCTTGGCGCGCTACATGGATCCGCCGCTGTCGACGGTGAGAGTCTCCATCTGCGATCTCGGAGCGCGCGCCGTCGAGATGCTGCTCCACGGCATCTCCAGCAAGAATGCACACCCCCGCAAGCGTGAGCAGGTAGCGACCGAGGTCGTGATCAGGCACTCCTGCGGAGCACAGGCAGTCGAGAGGCCACCGCCACGGACATGAACGGAGGGTCAGTTAGAAATCCGGTAACCCCGTCATTCTTTCGCAGCACAACGACAACAGGAGATGTCCATGATCAACGGCAATAATTATTTGCAACAGCTTTGGAGAGGAGTAGCGACCGCGTTTGCGCTCGTCTGCATCGGAAGCGTGAACCTTTCCGCTCAGACATCGACTGGCACCATCCGCGGAACCGTCACCGGGAGCGGCGGCGCTCCCGTAGTCGAGGCGCAGATCCAGGCGCGGAATACTGAAAGTGGCGTCTCGCGTGGAACGACGAGCCGCGAAAGCGGAGGCTACGTGCTCGTCGGACTCGTGCCGGGGACCTACGACGTCACCATCCGCCGCATCGGCAGCCAGCCGCAGTCGAGAAGGATGGTCGTCCAGATCGGCTCCACCCAGATTCAAGATTTCGCGTTGGTGGAGCAGGCGGTCCAACTCGAAACCCAGGTGATTACAGCGACCACCGGAATCGAGACGCGCACTTCCGAGAGCGCAACCAACGTTACCCAGGCGCAGATATCAAAGCTCCCGACGCCGAGCCGTAATTTTCTCGACCTCGCGCAGCTGCAACCGGGTGTGTCAGTGACGGAGGACCGTGTCAACGGCCAGTTCCGAACCGTCCAGGCGGGTGGCCAGGCTCCGAGCTCGGTCAATCTCTTCATCGATGGCACCAGCTTCAAGAATGACCTTACACAGGGCGGTATCGCCGGACAGGACGCCAGCCGCGGAAACCCGTTTCCTCGAAACGCCGTGCAGGAATACCGCGTGATCGGCCAGAACTTCAAGGCGGAGTATCAGAAAGCATCGAGCGCGGTGATCACCGCGACCACCAAGTCGGGTGGCAACGTCTGGAGCGGCAACGCACTGGTCGGCTATCAGCACGCCGGACTCGTACAGCTCGATACGTTCCAGCGCGCTGACCGGGCCAACAACCCAGCTGGCTTCCGCCGACCCGATTACAAGCGGACCCTTACCGCGTTCAGTCTGGGCGGCCCGATCGTGAAGGACCGTATCCACATCTTCGGCTCCTATGAGGGGAACGTCCAGAGACGCTCCAACCGCGTCAACATTCCGACCCCTCCGGCGGGATTCCCGGCGCTCGACACGGTAAACCTCACCCAGTACAACGGCAACTTCACCTCTCCTTTCAACGAGCGCCTGCTATTCGGAAAGTTGAGTGGCCAGATCAACGACAAGTCGTCGGCCGAGCTGAGCTTCAGCAACCGCAACGAGACGGATGTCCGCGATTTCGGCGGTAACCAGGCCTTCACCTCGGCGAACAACTTCCACAACTACAACACCGTGGTGCAGCTGAAGCACAATTTCTTCAGCGGCCCGCTGCTCAACGAAGCGCTTCTCAGCTGGTCGAAGTTTTGGCGCGGCTTCAGTCCCAACACTCCGGGCACCGCGCACAGGCTCTACATCCTGCCAACCGGCTGCTGCTATGAGATCGGCAGCGCCAGATCTACGCAGGAGTTCATTCAGAAGGGTCCCAACTTCCGCGACGATGTGACCTACACCGGCTTTCAGCTGGGCGGAGAGCACGTCATCAAGGGCGGACTGAGCCTCGCGTTCCCGACGTACGACATCACCAAGGACAACGATGGAACGCCGGCCTTCGAGTATCAGAACATCCGGAACACCGGAAATGGAGATCAGGCCTACAACTACCAGAATCCGTTCCAGCTGCGGTACGGCACAGGCGATCCGACCGTCAACACCAGCAACAAGCAGTTCGGTCTGTACCTCCAGGACGACTGGAGCCCAGTCAGCCGGTTGACTCTGAATATCGGCGTTCGCTGGGATTACGAGACCAACATGCTCAACACGGACTACGTGACTCCGCAGAATGCGGCTGATACGCTCAGGCGCTACGCCGCGAACCTGGTGACTCCGCTCGATCTCGACCGCTACATCGCCACCGGCGACAACCGGAAGCCATCCAAGAAGGCATTTCAGCCCCGGCTCGGTTTCTCCTATGGCGTTGATCAGGCGTCGAGAACTACGGTCTTCGGCGGATGGGGTCTGTACTACGATCGTGTACCATTCGACGTAGCCATCGACGAATACCAGAAGATCTCGCACCCGACGTACTTCACCCTGTTCGCACCTAGGGGCGTGACGCCGGTCGGGCAGCAGATCGCGTGGCAGGATTCGTATCTCACTGCCGACCGGGCGACGCTCGACGCGGTCTCCCGCGTTTCCGGAAGACCGGAGCTGTGGCTGATCGACAACGAGTTCAAGCTCCCGCACTCCACACAATGGAGTCTCGGAGTGCGGCAGCTGTTCGGTGGCTTTGCCGCTACCGTCAGCTACGCCAACCAGCACGCAAAGGACCTGTTCACGCTTGGACTCGCCGATCAGGAGCTGAACGCCAATGGAACATGCTGTTCTCGTCCCTTTGATTGGGGCGCTCGCGGCTACAATGCCATCATTTATTCCTCGAACGATGGCGAGACGTGGTACAAGGCGGTCAACGTGCAGCTGGATCGACCCTACAGCCGCCCCTCGCTCGAGAGCTTTGGCTGGGGCGCGGGCGTCGCGATGACGTTTGCGCGCCGGGACATCAAGGGCGTCGACAATCTCGGTGACACCTTTGCTTTCCCGAACACGGCCGCGATTCCGAGGCACGCCGCTCCGAACAACGA
>JBKKAY010000135.1:0-3506 GCA_046714195.1 Gemmatimonadaceae bacterium | reverse complement strand
ATGGCCTGTGGGGAATTTTCGTGCTGCTCCCGATTCTCCGTGAGCACGTGATGCCGTTTCTCCGGGACACGCTGCACCTTGGCTCGACTCCCTTCTTTTCGGGACCGGCGTACGGTCCGAGCATGCTCGCGGCGGGGGTGATCCTGGCGATAATGGCCCTCCCCTACATCTCGGCGGTCTCGCGCGAGGTCTTGCTGGCAGTCCCCCGCTCGCAGCGCGAAGCCGCGCTTGCGTTGGGCGCTACACGTTGGGAGATGATCAGAGACGCGGTCCTTCCCTTCGCCCGATCGGGAATCGTCGGTGGAATCATCCTCGGCCTGGGCCGCGCGCTCGGCGAGACGATGGCGGTGACGATGGTGATCGGGAATCGCCCTGATATTTCAGCGTCGCTGTTCGCGCCGGGTTACACAATGGCTTCGCTCATAGCCAACCAGTTCGCCGAGGCTACCGGCGACCTCCACTTGTCCGCACTCATGGCCGTCGGAGCGATGCTGTTCGCCATCACTCTCATCGTCAATGCCATCGCGCGCTGGCTGGTGTGGCAGGTTGGTCGGAGTGGCCGCGCATGAGTCTGATCGGGCGGCGGCACGTCGTCAGCGGCGTCATGATCTCGCTCACCTATTTGGCGGCAGTGCTGGCTACGCTTCCACTGCTCCTGATTCTGTTCCACCTCCTGAGGAAGGGCGCCTCGTCGATCTCCCTGGACTTTTTCACGAACATGCCGCAGCCCGTGGGCGAGGCCGGCGGGGGAATGGCGAACGCAATCGTGGGAACGCTCATCCTCCTCGGCATCGCCTGCGCGGTCGGGCTTCCGCTCGGCATCGGTGGCGGGCTGTTTTTGCTCGAGAACAGAGGTACCCGGTTCGCCCACGTCGTGCGTTTTCTGGCCGATGTTCTGAACGGCCTCCCGTCCATCGTCCTCGGAATATTCGCCTGGGAGTTTCTGGTCCGTCCGATGGGACACTACTCCGCGCTCGCGGGAGGGGTCGCACTCGGTGCAATGATGATCCCCCTCGTGACGAGAACTACCGAGGAGATGCTGAGTATCGTGCCCAACTCCCTGCGCGAGGCCGCGCTCGCTCTCGGATATCCGAGGTGGCGGACTTCGCTCGCGATCGTCCTGCGCACTGCCCTGGCCGGCATCGTGACCGGTGCGCTCGTCGCGGTGGCCAGGATCGCCGGTGAAACGGCGCCACTCCTCTTCACCGCCCTTGGAAACTCGTTCTGGTCGACGAAGGTTGACGAGCCGATCGCAGCGCTGCCCCTTCAGATCTTCGCCTACGCCATCAGCCCTTACGCGGAGTTGCACTCGCTGGCGTGGGCGGGCGCGCTGGTACTGATCGGAATGGTGCTCATCATCAGCATCGTCGCCCGCGCCGTGACGCGTGCCCGGTTCGGTGGTCCCGTTGACTGAGGCAACCCTGTCCGGTGGCACAACCCCGCCGGCTCGCCAGGGGCCCGCCAGCGAAGTTGCGTTGAGGACCCGTTCTCTCTCGGCGTACTTCGCCGACACCGTTGCGGTGAAAGCCGTGTCGATGCCGTTCTTCGCCAACGAAGTCACCGCCATCATCGGTCCTTCGGGGTGCGGAAAATCGACGCTCTTGCGCTGCCTGAACCGCATGCACGAGACGGTGCCGATAGCGCGGGTCGAAGGCTCCGTCGAGCTTTTCGGGCACCTGATTTACGGCAACCACGTGAATCCGACCGCGGTGCGGCGGAACGTGGGTATGGTCTTTCAGCGTCCGACACCGTTCCCCACTCTCTCGATCCGAAGGAACGTAACGGCGGGGCTCACCGGCGGCGCGCAACGCAAGCTCTCGCGTGCCGAGATGGACGAGCTCGTCGAGGGGTCGCTGGGCCGTTCCGGTTTGTGGGACGAAGTGAAGGACAGACTCGACGAGAGCGCGATGGCGCTTTCCGGAGGACAGCAGCAGCGCCTCTGCATAGCGCGCGCGCTCGCGACGAGCCCGCGGGTGCTGCTTCTCGACGAGCCAACCGCGTCGCTCGATCCGCTCAGCACCCAGATCGTCGAGGAGCTGGTCTACCAGCTCCGCGATGCGGTCACGGTAGTGATCGTGACGCACAACATGCAGCAGGCTGCACGCGTGTCCGACAGAACGGCGTTTCTGCTTGGCGGTGAGCTGGTGGAAACCGCACCGACAAAGACGTTATTCACGGCTCCTGAGGACCCCCGGACCGAAGCTTACATCACTGGACGGTTCGGATGACTTGGGCCCTCGAGCAGGAGCCCGGTTCGCGTCCCGCCGAGGAGCTCGGCACCCTCGAGGCAACGGCCTTCTCCTTCTGGTACGGAAAGAAGCAGGCACTCAAGGAGATAAGTCTAAAGATTCCGGCGCGCTCCATCACCGCCCTCATCGGTCCATCCGGTTGCGGGAAGAGCACGTTTCTTCGCTCCATCAACCGGCTGAACGAGCTGATCCCCGGCGTAAGGCACGAGGGTGACATCTGCCTCGACGGCGCGAGCGTCTTCCGCCGCGATCTGGACGTGGTGGCACTCCGACAGAGAGTTGGGATGGTTTTTCAGCGGTGGAATCCGTTCCCCAAGTCGGTCTATGACAACGTCGCTTACGGCCCTCGCATCAATGGAGTCACAGCGCGGGATGCGCTCGACGAAGTGGTCGAGACGTCCCTTCGGCGCGCGGCGATCTGGGACGAGGTAAAGGACCGGCTGCGCCAGAGCGCCCTCGGCCTGTCGGGCGGACAGCAGCAGCGGCTCTGTATCGCGCGTGCCCTGGCCAACCGCCCGGAGCTGCTTCTCCTCGACGAGCCGGCCAGCGCGCTCGACCCGATCGCCACCCAGAAAATCGAGGAGCTGCTGTATGAGCTCAAGAGCGAGTTGACTATCATGATCGTAACACACAACCTGCAGCAGGCTGCCCGTGCATCCGATCACACTGCTTTCTTTTTTCTCGGCGAGCTCATCGAGTTCGGGCCGACCGAGCGCATATTCACCCGCCCAGTCCAGGAGCGGACCGATGCATACATCACTGGGAGATTCGGATGACTCCTGAGACAGGGACGACAGGCTTCCGTCATTTTCACGACCAGCTGGCCGTCCTCAAGGACCGTCTGCTGACCATGTCGCAGATCGCCGAACAGCGCACTGAAGTTGCGGTCGACTCCCTGCTTTCGCGCGATGCGGAGAAGGCGGAGCTGGTGATCGCCGGCGACGTCGAGCTCAACAACCTCGAGGTCGAAGTCGAGCGCCTGGGCGTCGAGCTGTTGGCGCTGCAGCAGCCGATGGCGAGAGACCTGCGCTTCATCATCGGCGCCATCAAGGTGTCAAACGATCTCGAGCGCGTAGGTGACCACGCGGTAAACATCGCCGAGTCGGCGCTGCGGCTGATCGCGGCGGGGTCGGAGGCGGATCAGACCCTCAAGCTCGCGGCGACACCCGAGATAGAAGACATGGCCCGCCGCGCCAGAAAAATGCTCAGTGATTCACTCGACGCCTTCCTTCGCGCTGACGGCGCGCTCGGTCGTCA
>JBKKAY010000134.1:0-5860 GCA_046714195.1 Gemmatimonadaceae bacterium | reverse complement strand
TTGAGCGCGAGGCACGCGGCGCCGAATCCGCTGTCGATGTTCACCACTGCCAGTCCGGGACTGCAGCTGGCGAGCATTGTGTGAAGCGCAACGGTTCCTCCGGCAGCCACTCCGGTGCCAATCGATGTTGGAACTCCAATGACTGGAGCGCGAAGCAGTCCGGCGACGACCGCCGGAAGCGCTCCATCCATTCCCGCGACGACGATGCAGACGCGGGCCGACTCCAGCTCGGGCAGTATTGCCTGGAGCCTGTGGATCCCCGCCACGCCAACGTCGAAATGCTTGGCTGTCGGAACGCCCATGGCATTGAGTATCGCCGCCGCCTCGAGCGCCACCGGGATGTCCGCCGTTCCCGCGGTGAGCACGGGGACCGGCGGGATGTTGCGGGGCGGACGCGCGTTACGAACCGCCGCGCGAGCTTCCGGATAGATGGTCGCCAGCCCGGACAGCACCTTCATCTGCTCCTCATCGAGCCGTGAAGCGATGCGAAGCTCGTCGGTGTCAGTGAAAAGCTCGCGGAGATGCGCGCTGGTTTTGCCCGGGCCGAAGACGACCTCCGGAATTCCCGTCCGGCTTTCGCGATGCCTGTCCCAGCGAATGTCAGTCACGACGCGAGCAATGGAAGTGAAAGACTTCCGCTTTGCAGGCCTTTCAGATCGAGAGCAACGAACGTGAATCCCGCGCTCCGGCAGACCCGGTGGAGGTCGGATCTCAGCGGCTCCTCGACGGCCTGAGGAAATAGCTCGGGGGGAATCTCGACGCGCACTACCGGCCCGTGCCAGCGCGCCCGCGCCGGCCACAATCCGCGGGCGCGCAGGAAAGCCTCCACAGTCTCGATTTGGGCGAGACGCTCCGGCGTCACTTCCGTCCCAACGGGCACCCTGCTCGCCAGGCATGGAGCCGCTGGCTTCTCCGCGTTGGAGAGGTGCCACTGTCTCGCCAGCGACCGCACGGCGGCCTTGTCGAGGCCGGCATCCACCAGTGGAGCCACGACGCCGTTCTCCTCCGCCGCGCGCAATCCCGGACGATGCTCGCCCAGATCGTCGAGCTGTGTTCCGACGAGAACTACCCCGGAAGCCTTTCTCTCCGCCGCCAATGCCTGCGTCGTTTGATACAACGATGTCTTGCAGTGATAGCAGCGGTCACCACTGTTCTCCCTGTATGCGTCGCTCTCCATTTCATTGGTGCGGATCTCTTCCACGCGCGCTCCCAGCTCCAGCGCGATCCGGTGGGCATCCTCACGCTCGGCCGCCGGTAACGAGTCGCTGACTCCAAGCAGAGCGACCGTCTCCACTCCGGCGCGGATGCATCCGGCAAGCACCACCGTCGAGTCGATGCCACCCGAGTAGCAAACATAGGCGACGCGATCTCCTGCCGCGGCCTTGATGGCGCGCAGCAAGCGCTGTTCCGGGTTCATCTCAACCACGCTTCACCACCGGGCTCCCGCTTTTCTCTGTGGCGACGACGCCGTCCTCCGCCAGCGCAGTCATGATCTCGCTCCTCAGCTCGGCGATCGGACGCATCGTCTCCTGGGCGACGCAATTCAGGTCGTCGAATTCGACTTTCGCGCGGCGGGTGCCGTCGGGCAGCGTTGTGACTTTCACCCGCAGCTCATGCCCGCCAAGATTGACGACGCGTGATTCACGGGCGAGCGCAGTTCGCGCCACGTCGAACCGCTTCACGCCCAGCGTGGTGAACTGCAGAAAAATCTTCTCCTCGAGCCTCGCCACGTCCGATGCTCTCACCAGTACCTCGACTCGTGTTCCGGGCCGGCCCTTCTTCATGGTGGTGTGGAGCAGGACGACGTCCAGCGCGCCCTGGGCCCGCAGTGTTTCCGCCGCACCCGCGAGCTCCTCCGGCGACATGTCGTCGATGTCCGCGCTCAAGACGTGCAGGTGCTCGGTCACTTGATGGTGGTGGTGATGGCCGCTATCGGACTGCTCTGCTCTCGACTCACCCAGAATTATTCGCAGCGCGTTCAGCTGGCCGCGGATGTCCCTGGTTCCGGCCCCGTATCCGCTCCGGTGTGGCGTGTATTCGGCGGGAGCCGGCCCTTTGGAGAGGACTTTGAGGAGCGCCGCGCCGGTCGGCGTCGTGAGCTCCCCGGAGCCATCGGGCCCGTGCCTGACGTTGAATCCCTCGAGGAGTCTAATCGTCGCCGGCGCCGGAACGGGCAGAACGCCATGCGCTGTCTTCACCGTGCCGTCGCCAAGTGACACTCGCGTATTGAACACAGTCTCGACGCCAAGAAGCTGGAGGCCCCAAATGGAGCCGACGATGTCGAGGATCGCGTCGACCGAGCCGACTTCATGGAGATGGAGGGCCTCGGTCGATACACCGTGAATCTCGCTCTCTACTTTCGCAATCGCATCGAATGCGGCGTGCGACCGCTTCGCGACCTGATCGGGTACCCGCGCGGCGTCGATCAGCCGGTGGATCTCGGAAACGGAGCGGCCGTGGGGCTGTACCGGAATGTCGAAATCGACTTTGATGCAGTGTATTCCTGCCCGCTGCACATCGGCGATCCGGACGCCGACTCCCGGGAGGGACAGATTTTCCGGCAGCCGCTCCAGCCACGACCGCTCGAGACCGGCATCCACCAATGCTCCGAGGAACATGTCCCCGGCGAGACCGCTGGCTGGATCGATGACCGCGATTTTCATGATGGAAATGGCCGGACGAGAGTTTGCAACGAAGAAAAAATTAATCCCGAGTCTACTTGTCTGGATTAAATACGACCGCTAGGTTCCGCCGTTCAACGGAAAATAATCACCCGACCGAATAGTACTCCCGAAATGATGAACGTCGCTCCACAGCTTATCGTAGCCGCTGCCTTTTCGCTCGTTCTGGCGACTCGCGCCGATGCTCAGACCCCACCCCCACCCCCGCCTTTCGCGCAGTCGGATACGGTCGTCGTACCGGTCGATACAGCGGCGGTCATCGACACCGCAGAGGTCATGCGGCCGACGCCGGTCCTGGTTCCAGTGAGAGTGTCCGGGACCCGGCAGGGCGGTTACGCTCCCGCCGAGATCTCGACGGGAACGAAGACGTCGATGCTCCTCCGCGACCTCCCGCAGTCCGTGACGGTGATCAATCGCGCGCTGATCAGGGATCAGGCGATGCAGAGCATGTCCGACGTCACCCGCTACGTGCCCGGCATCACCATGGGTCAGGGCGAGGGCAATCGCGATCAGCCCACCATCCGCGGCAATTCCACCACGGCGGATTTCTTCATCGATGGCGTCCGGGACGACTCTCAGTATTTCCGCGACCTGTACAACGTCGAGCGGGTGGAATCACTCAAGGGCTCGAACGCGATGATCTTCGGCCGTGGTGGCGGTGGCGGCGTAATCAACCGCGCCATGAAGGAGGCCGGCTGGGATGCTCAGCGCGAGCTCGTGCTGCAGGGCGGCTCCTATCGGAACAGGCGTCTGACCGCTGACGTGGGCCAGGGGCTCACTGACCGATTCGCCGGCCGGGTCAACGCCATGTACGAGAACTCCGATCATTTCCGGGACGGCGTCGTCCTCGACCGGCAGGGGATTCATCCGACAGCGACCTTCATCTCCGCCTCAGCGAATACCAAGGCTACCCTCGGCTATGAGAACTTCATCGACAAGCGAACCGCGGATCGCGGAATCCCCTCGTTCGGCGGCCGTCCCGTTCAGACCGCGGCGGAAATGTTTTTCGGCAACCCTGCCCTCAGCTACTCCGATGCCCGCGTGCACTCGTCCGCCGCGGCTATTTCGCATCGAGGCGGTGGCTTCAACGTGCGGAACAGCACCCGCTTTACCTCGTACGACAAGTTTTACCAGAACGTATTTCCGGGAGCGGTGAGCGCCGACGGCGCGCAGGTTAGCATCTCCGCGTACAACACCGCGCACGAGCGGCGCAACCTGCTCAGTCAGACCGACCTCACGTATCTGACCAGAACCGGCCCGGTTCGACACACGCTCCTGCTCGGAGCGGAGTTCGGACGCCAGGTCACCGACAATTTCCGCGAGACAGGCTACTTCAACGACGCAGCGACGTCGGAATCGGTTCCTGTGTCAAATCCGACCACCTTCACGCCGATCACTTTCCGGCAGGCAGCTGGCGACGCCGACAATCACGTGACGAATGGCCTGCACTCGTTTTACGGTCAGGATCAGATCTCCTTCTCCGACCATGTGCAGCTGGTCGCCGGAATCCGTCACGAGACCTTCGGCGTCCGCTACCACAACAACCGCACAGACTCCACGCTCACGCGCACCGATGCCATGATCTCGCCGAGGGTGGGACTCGTCATCAAACCGGCGGACGTTGCATCGCTCTATGCGAGCTACAGCGTCTCGTACCTCCCCAGCGCCGGTGACCAGTTCTCCTCGCTCACCGACGTGACCAAGGCTCTCGAGCCGGAGCAATTCAGGAATGTCGAGATGGGCGCGAAATGGGATGTGAGCGATCGTCTTGCCGTCACCGCGGCTGCCTACCGGCTCGATCGCACCAACACCCGCGCGCCATCGCCGGCCAACCCGGCGCTGACGGTGCAGACCGGCAGCCAGCGCAGCTCAGGATACGAGCTTGGCGTGAACGGCAGCGTGACACCGGCGTGGGAAATCGCGGGTGGATTCGCCAGGCAGAAAGCGTTGATCACCAGCAGAACCGCGTCCGCGAATGCGGGAGCCAGTGTGCCGCTGGTTCCGGCGACCACGCTGTCGCTCTGGAACAAGTATCAGGTCGCTTCTACGCTTGGCATCGGACTCGGAGTGGTGCACCAGGCGGAGATGTACGCCGCGATCGACAATGCCGTCCGGTTGCCCGCGTTCACGCGCGTCGATGGCGCGCTCTTCGTAAGGCTCGGAGCGCACCTGCGCGCGCAGATGAATGTCGAGAACCTGTTGAACGAGAAGTACTACCCTCTGGCGCACAGCAACAACAACATCACGCCGGGCTCACCGCGCGCAGTCAGGGTCTCACTGACGACGGGGTTCTAGGGAATCGAACTTGCACCCCGCCGGGGCATGACAGCTGAACGCTATGACGTAGCGGTGATAGGCGGGGGCCCGGCCGGTCTGGCGGCCGCGCTCTGGCTGGCGCGGTACCTACACACCGTGGTGGTGATCGATTCGGGTGACCCGCGGAACTGGGAGACTCGGGGAATCAACGGCTACCTCGGACATCAGGGCATCCGTTCCCCGGAGCTTCGCGCCCTCGGTCGCAAGGAGTGCGCGCAGTTCGGCGTCGCGTTCGTGGATGGAGTCGTGGACCGCGCGATCAACGAAAGCGGCGAGCTTTTCGCCGTCCACCTGCGCGATGGCGCCTGCATCGAAGCCCGCCGGATTCTTCTCGCCATCGGCATCAAGGATGTATGGCCCGACATTCCCGGACTCGACCGCTGCTACGGCGAAACCGTGCACGTCTGTCCCGATTGCGACGGCTACGAGACCCGCGACAAGAAAACAGTCGTCGTCGGCAAGGGAAGAAAGGCGGTGGGGATGGCGCTCGCTCTGACCAACTGGACGAAGGAAATCGTGATCTGCACCAACGGGGAGAAGCCAGAGATCGAACAAGCGCTGCTCGATCAGCTGAAGCCGCTCAACATCCCCGTGCTCGATGCAAAGATAGAATGCGTGGTGTCGAAATCGAGCGAGATCATCGGCCTCGACCTCGCCGGAGGCATGGCGCTCGACTGTGAGCGGTTGTACTTCGCCATCGGCCAGTACCCGGCCGATGACCTGGGCGCGCAACTGAGGTGCAAGCGCGACGACATGGGCAGGCTCGTCATCGACGACCGCAATCGCACGTCGGTCATGAACGTCTTCGCCGCCGGCGACATCGCGCCCGGCCCTCAGATGGCTATCGTAGCGGCCGCGAGCGG
>JBKKAY010000133.1:0-3622 GCA_046714195.1 Gemmatimonadaceae bacterium | reverse complement strand
TGATTCCGGATACGGCAGAACGAAGCGATCGCGAGCCGGGCGCATGACGCGCGCGGGTGACAGTCACCAACGTCCGAGGGGCCAATGCATCCGCTGATCCGAAGTGCGCTGGTGTTGCTCGGCGGTGTGGTCGCCGGCGATCATACTCATTCCAGCAGCGGGATGGGCGGCAGCCAGACTTGGCGGCGCACCACGGGCCGCCGCCACTCCTCGATAGTGCTCGGCTAGATCCCCGTATCGGGGCTGATGACCTGGCGAACCTGCTCGATCCGGTTTGCCGGGAATCCGCCTCGCTCGGCGTGCTGGCGCACCGAGTTCTCATCGGGCGCGTCGTAGACGCAGTAGATCTTGTCGCCCGTGACGTAGCTGTGCTCCCACCTGATGTTGGTGCCGCTCTTGTTCATCTCACCCAGGACGCCGTTCGACTTCTTCGCGATTCCCTTCAGGTCCGCGGGCCCAAGGTCGCCCGCCTTGGGGATCTCCCGCTCGATCACATACTTTGGCATTGATCCTCTCCGGTTTTGAACTGACTCCCTCTGTTATAACATCGTCCGTTCGTGGGGGCCAGCATCCGAAGGACGACGAACTCAAGACTACCGGCCGGGGGCCGTGAGAGGCGCAGTGGTGGGCTGCGCGCTGAAATCGGATGAACGACCCGACCCGCCCGCAGCCAATAACTGCGCCTCTGATAGCCCCCGGCCGGTAGTCTTTAGTTCGTTGTTACTTCGTCGTTGATTTCCTGAAGTTGGGGACAGACCATAGATTCTGCCGCTTACCGCGATAGGAACCCGAATGTCCCCCCGTCCGTCCCCGCTCAGCCTCGTCCTCCTCGTCGTAGCTCTCCTGACAACGGCCGCGACAGCAGCTTCCGCACAGAGCCCTTCCGACCGGCTGCGCACGCTCTTCGACCAGCGTTGGGAAAACAGCCTGCGGGAATCCCCCATGCTCGCGACCAGCATGGGCGACCGGCGCTTCAACGATCGGCTGCCCGAAATAGGTCTCGCCGCGGAGCGCCGCCGCAGCGATTCAACCCGCGCCTTTCTCGCCCGATTGCGCGCGATCCCGCGCGACTCGCTCTCGCGCGCCGACCAGATCAATCGGGACATTGCAGAGCGGGGCATGAGGGAATCGCTGGAATCGTCGGAGCTGGGCGGATTTCTCATTCCGATCACCAACCGCGAGGGATTCCACACCGGGTTTCCGCAGCTCCACGCACACACACCGCTCCGCACTACAGAGGACTATCGAAACTACACCGCGCGCCTCGCCGGATTCAGGGCGTACACCGCGGGCTACATCGAGCTGATGCGTGAAGGGCTCAAGAGAGGGATGACGCTGCCGGTCATTTCGCTCGACGGCATCGAAGGCACGATCACGCCGCACATCGTCGCCGATCCCACCAAGAGCCTGTTGTGGAAGCCGTTCGCGGAATTCCCGGCGACTATTCCCGTCGCGGATCGTGCCGCCCTGACTGCGGCCGGCCGGACCGCAATCCTGAGCGGCGTCGCCGCCGGCTATCAGGACTTTCTCGACTTCATAGTCAAGGAGTACCGTCCAGGCGCGCGCAAAACCCTCGGGGCCAATCAGCTCCCGAACGGAAACGCGTTCTACGCGCAGCGCGTCCGTGCCTACACCACTCTCGATGACGCGACGCCCGAGAGCGTGTATCAAACGGGACTGCGTGAAGTAGCACGGATTCGCGCCGCCATGGATTCAGTAATGCGCGTAGCGGGCTGGAAGGGCGATCACAAAAGCTTTATCCAGTTCCTGCGCACCGATCCGCGCTTCTACGCCAAGACCGCGCGCGAGCTCCTCGAGAAGAACGCGTATTTCCTCAAGCTGATGGAGGGCGAGCTGCCGCGGCTGTTCCGCAAGCTTCCGCGGATGTCGTACGGGATCAAGACGGTCCCCGAGTACATCGCGCCGCGGACGACGACGGCCTACTACGGACAGCCGGCCGGCGATGGAACTCGCGCCGGAACGTATTGGATAAACGTCCACGATCTTCCGAGCCGCCCGCTCTATGAGATCGAGGCCCTCGCCAGTCACGAGGCTGTTCCCGGCCACCATCTCCAGATCGCGCTCAAGCAGGAGATGACCGACGTACCAATCTTCCGCCGGTTCGGCGGCGCGACCGCCTTCGAGGAAGGCTGGGCGCTCTATTCGGAGTCACTCGGCAAGGAAGTCGGCTTCTACACGGACCCCTACAGCGAGTTCGGCCGGCTGTCGTACGACGTGTGGCGCGCGTGCCGCCTGGTGATCGACACCGGGATCCACTCGAAGGGCTGGACCCGCCAACAGGCGATTGACTACCTGGCCGAAAACAGCGCGCTGACGATGACGAATGTCACGAACGAAGTCGATCGCTACATCGCCTGGCCCGGCCAGGCGATCGCCTACAAGACCGGCCAGCTGAAGATTCGCGAGCTCCGCACCGAAGCCGAGCGCGAACTGGGCGCGAAGTTCGATATCCGGGCGTTCCACGAGGTCGTGCTGGGAAGCGGATCCGTTCCCCTGACCGTTCTGGCCGAGAACGTCCGCCTGTGGATCGCAGCGGAGAAAGCCCGGTAGCCCCGATAAACGTAGATTCTGCGGAAACCACCCTCACCCGCTCAACCGTGCGAATTCTAGCTCTCCTCCTGCTGATCTCGCCGGCGGCCTTCGCCCAGGCCCCCGACGCCGACTACGCGCGCCAGATCCGCGAGCACACGTCGGACCCGAAGTTCCTCGCGGCCACCGTCGCAACTCTCCCCGACCATCCCACCATCCCGTCGCCCCGCAAGCATTTCGGGACCATCATCGGCGCGCCCGGGGTGATGCACAGGGTTGCCGACATCTACAAGTACTACCGCCGCCTCGCCGAGACGACGCCGCGAGTTCGCGTTCAAGTCATGGGAGCCACCGAAGAAGGCCGGGAGCTGTTGCTGGTGACGGTGGGGGACGAACCACTCCTCGGTGGAGCGCAGCGCCACCGCGACGGCGCCGCGCGGCTAGCCGATCCGCGCACTACCACGCGCGACCAGGCGGAAACCATCATCGGCTCGATCAAGCCCTCGTACTATCTGGCCGGCGGTCTTCATTCGACGGAGATGGGCTCGCCCGAGATGCTGATGGAGCTCGTGTATCGTCTGGCGGTGAGTGACGAGCCCAACATCAAGGCAATCCGCCAGAACGTCATCACTCTGGTGAATCCGGTGGCCGAGCCCGATGGGCGGGACCGGCAGGTGGACTGGTACTACCGGTACACGAAGGGAAGAAAGGAGTGGGACGACGGATTCCCGCGCAGCACGCCGTACTGGGGCAAGTACATCTACCACGACAACATTCGCGACGGAATCCAGATCTCGGCGGCGTTGACCCAGGCGTTCTACAAGGCGTACTTCGACTGGCACCCCGTGATCGAGCACGATCTCCATGAATCGGTGCCGCTGCTCTACATCTCGACAGGCACGGGTCCGTACAACGAGACGATCGATCCGATCACCATCGGCGAGTGGCAGCTGCTCGCCAACCACGACATGACGACGCTCACCGCGCAGGGAATGCCCGGCGTGTGGACGTGGGGATTCTACGACGGCTGGTATCCCGGCTACGCGCTGTGGATCGCCAACAACCACAACGG
>JBKKAY010000132.1:0-3766 GCA_046714195.1 Gemmatimonadaceae bacterium | reverse complement strand
CCAAGGAGCGCCAGCTCTTTCATCATGCGGAAGTAGTGCGCCGGCGGGTCCGTGGTGATTGCTGACGCGCCGCTTGCATCCGCTCCGGGCGCTGCCTCTTTCCTCTGGTCGGAGAGAAACGCCTCTGCTCGCTTGCGCTTGTCGAGCTTGAGCGTGTCACCCTGGATTTTCTGTTCGCGGTCCAGCACCTGGAGCACTTCCAGGCGCTGTTGCACTGTCGCTTCCATGAAGGGCACGTCGTGCGCCTTCCGCGTAGCCTTGTCGAGCTTTCGCATCCCCTGCCGGAAAATCTTTCTGTCGCGCGGCTTGTAGCTGTCCGTGACTATGAGCGCCATGAAAGCGCCGGTTTTCACGGCTTTGGCGCCGGGAGTGCCGGTCTCCGGAAGAATCGTGTCAGCCACCTCGTCGAGAAACGCGATCTCTTCCGGAGTGAAGGGCGCGTCTGTGTTCTCCCGACGGCAGCCGGTAAGCAATGCGGTGCCACCCACCAGTGTCGCTCCACCCAAAAGCGCAGTCACACGGAGAATTGCATCGCGCCGCGTGATCAGCTCCGCGCTATCGTTGCCCTGGTCAACCGGCTCTGTCATGGAAGCGTCTCCGTCACAGATTGCGACGATTGATCTCGCCGACCGCATAGTCCGCCGCGCGCGCAGTGAGTGCCATATATGTCAGCGAGGGATTCTGGTTTGCGGCGGACGTCATGCACGAGCCATCGGTGACGAAAACGTTCGGCGCGTCCCACACTTGGTTGTGCTCGTTGAGAACGGAAGTCTTCGGATCGCGCCCCATGCGCGCCGTTCCCATCTCGTGGATGCCCATCCCCGGGAAATAGCCATTGTCGAAGATCTCCACTTTCTTCACGCCGCTCTGCTCGAGCATCTCCGCCATGTCGATCATCATGTCCTTGCGCATCGCCCGCTCGTTCTCGCCGGTGGCGCAGTCGATCTTGAGAACCGGCATTCCCCACCGGTCTTTCTTCGTTTGATCGATGGTGACCACGTTGGCGTGGTTGGGGAGCATCTCGCCGAACGCGGTAGCGCCGATCTCCCACTCACCCGGCTCGGACATCGCATCCTTGAATCCTCCGCCCACGCCCAGCTCGGCCACGCCCCTCGTCCATCCGCGCCGCCCCGCGCTTCCCTGATAGCCGAAGCCGCGAAGGTACGGTCGTTTCTCGCCGAACAGGTTTCTGTAGCGCGGGATGAAGAAGCCGGTCGGACGCCGGCCATTGTAGTACTTGTCCTCCAGGCCTTCGCCCTCGAGTCTCCCCTCGGCGCCGGCGCGGAAGTGGTGATCCATCAGGTTGTGACCCAGCTCTCCGGAGCTGCTGCCGAGCCCGCCTGGCCACAGGTCAGTCGCCGAACGCATCAGGAGCCAGGCGGAGTTGAGCGTGGAAGCGCAGAGAAAGATCACCCGCGCGGAATACTCTGTCGTCTCATTGGTGATAGCGTCGAGGACGCGCACGCCTGTCGCTCGCTTCGCGTTCCGATCGTAGACTACCTCGCTCGCGATCGCGAACGGTCTGAGCGTCAGGCGTCCGGTCTTGGCCGCGGCCGGAAGCGTGGACGACTGCGTGCTGAAGTACGCGCCGTACGGGCAGCCGAGCCAGCAGGCATTGCGGTATTGGCAGGCGGCGCGGCCGGTGAGCTCTCTGGTGAGGTTTGCCACTCGCCCCGGGATGATGCGACGCTTTCCATCGAACAGTTTCGTGAGCCTGCCCGCGACGACCTCTTCGCCGCAATTGAGCGGCATCGGCGGCTGGAACTTCCCATCCGGCAGCTGCGGCATGCCTTCGATCGAGCCAGAAATGCCGGCGTGGCGCTCAACGTGGTCATACCAGGGCGCGAGATCGGCGTAGCGTATCGGCCAGTCGACCGCGATGCCTTCCTTCAGGTTGGCCTCGAAGTCGAAATCGCTCCAGCGATAGCTGTGTCGGCCCCACATGAGGGAGCGACCACCGACCTGATAGCCACGGTACCAGTCGAAGCGCTTTACCTCGGTGTACGGCGAATCCTTGTCGGACGCCCAGAACTCGAGATTCTTCTCGTTGAGCGGATAGTCGCGCTTGAGGACGGGATACATCTCTTCCATCGACTGCGTGCGGCCGCCGCGGTGCGGATACTCCCAGGGCGCCTTAGTGGCGTTCACGTAATCCTTGATGTGCTCGACGTTGCGGCCGCGCTCGAGCAGCAGCACCTGAAGCCCCCTTTCGGTCAGCTCCTTTGCGGCCCAGCCGCCGGAGATCCCGGATCCGACCACAATCGCGTCGTAACTGGTAGTCTGCATCGGGTCAGTACTCGAGTGCCTTCAGGTATTCGTAGCTGGTGCTGATCGACGCCATCGGATCGGCGGGCTCGTCGTGCTCGACGTAGTAGTGCTTGATCGACTTGTCGGCGTCGGCGAAAATTCGCCGGAAATCGATCGTACCGCGTCCAACATCGGTCATCTCGTGCGCGGGCGGTCCAGCTGAATCCTTTACGTGCACCAGCGGGATGCGCTTGCCGAATCGCGCGAAATAGCTCGATGGATCTCCCCCGCCTTTCACCACCCAGTACAAGTCCAGCTGGAAGTCGACGAGCGAGGGATCGGTCTCGGCGAAGAGAACGTCGAGGGGGATTGTCGAACCGGCTTCGCCCGCGGCACCCGGAACGGGCTTGAGCTCAAAATCGTGATTGTGGTAGCCGAAGCGCAGCCCGGCTTCACGCGCAATGCGCGCGGCGCCATTCAATTCCGCCGCCAGCCGTTGCCATGCGTCGAGACTGGCGGGGCGGTCTTCCTCCGAGAGCCAAGGGATGACGACCCACTGGTGTCCAACCTGACGCGCATCATCCAACACTTTGCGCCATTCCTTTCGCATCCATTTCAGGGGAACGTGGACTGACGGTGAAGTCAGCCCATTCCGCGCCAGGATCTCGCGAACCTCGACCGGTGAATGCCCGAAATACGGAGGGAATGGGACTTCGTTCGCGAACTCGACTTCCTTGTATCCGATCGCGGCGACCTGGGCGAGAGTGCCCGGCAGATCAGCCTCCATCTGCTTACGCACCGAGTAGAGCTGGAGACCGATGCGACTGAGCCGCCGGCGAGGAGCGGGCGCTGCGTTGCAGGCGCTCGCGACGCTCACTGCCGCGGCTCCGACGGTTGCAATGAAGGTTCGGCGGTTCTGTGGCTTCACAGCTAGGAGTGGGATCCTGCCAGAGCTGAGGTCCCCGCTAGTATGGAGCACGATACCAATCACCGCAATGAAGAGCTCTGCGGTTCCGATCCTGCGTGGCGATTGACCGGTAGCTGTCGTCTTTATGGAAACCCCCTTTTCCGGAATCCTCCGCATGCGCCCTTCAATTCGCCTGTCCCTTCTACTTATTACTGCCACATCCGTCTTCGCCGCAGGTTGCTCGAAGAAGCGTCCCAACGTCGCCGCACCCAAGCCGTCGACCGTAGCCAACACCGATCGGGCCCGTCTCGACTCTGTCGAGCGCGCCGCAGCCGAGCTTCGCGCCGCGCAAGAGCGTGCACGTCTGGAAGCAGAGAGAAAGCAGGCGCGTGAAGTGGTGATCCAGGAATTGCAGGCACCGGTTTATTTCGAGCTCGACCAGGCCGCCCTCACCGACGAAGGCCGTCAGCTACTGGATGCGAAGCGCGAGGCGATGCAGCAGCGCCCGGAGATTCGGATCAGGATCGAAGGCCACGCCGACGACACCGGCTCTGACGAGTACAACATGGCGTTGGGAGAGCGGCGCGCGGCGATGGCGCGACGCTACCTCAC
>JBKKAY010000131.1:0-7005 GCA_046714195.1 Gemmatimonadaceae bacterium | reverse complement strand
ACAGCGAAAGCGAGAAGCTGATCGAGGAGGCGATGGAGCAGCTGCTCCGACACCGCTCCACGCTCATCATCGCGCACCGGTTGAGCACGGTGCTGCGGGCCGACCGGGTGGTGGTGCTGGATCGCGGCGTGATAGTCGAAGAGGGCAAGCACTCCGACCTTCTGGCGCTGGAAGGAGTGTACTCGCGTCTCTATCGCGGCCAATTCAGGCCTGGCGACGCCCTGGTCAGCTAGTCCGCAGCCCGCAGTTAGTTCGCAGCCCGCAGTTAGTCCGCAGTCCGCAGTTAGTCCGCAGTCCGCAATGAATCCGCAGTTCGCAGTGAATCCGTGGTAGGTGTTCCCGTGGGCGTGCCGGATGCCGCCGGGACCGTAGCGGGAATCGCAGGAGCAGGCACCGGCCGGGCCTGAGCGCGCGCGCCCGGTCTCTGAATCCGCAGTCCTACATTCGCCTGCTGGCCCGCGACGACGGTTACGCTGTCATCCACGAACCCCAGGTTCGGATGCCAGGCCCGGACACGGTATCTCCCCGGAGGAATGTCGGGGATGTTGAACGAGCCGGTCGCGGACGTCTTGGCGAAATACGGGTGGTCGAGCACCGCGATCCAAGCTCGCGTCCACGGGTGCTGTTCGCAAACGACCTCGATCTGACGGGGCTCCTTGAAGAGATGATCAAGGGGGACGACCTCTCCGGCATCGTTGAAGGGAGCGATCGCCTCGTAGGCTCCGCTTCCGACGTTGATGAAACGATTGGTGTGAAGCGCCTTGTCTTCAGTGCCGACGTTGAGCGTGCTGGTGGTGTAGATCACCTGCACGTACGGATCGAGAGCGCAGTCGTCATTGGTGAGCTCGAAGCGGCGTTCGAGTGGCAGCGCCTTTCCACTCCTGATGTCGGTGAGCCAGACCAGTGCGCCGCCGATGCGCGTTCCGGAGCGCTCTACCCTCCTTTCCAGGATCTGAGTGCCGCACACGTTCTGGTCGAGCGTGGGACGGATGATCGTATCCGAAGGAATGGGCCCATCGGCATCGACGGTTCCGGAGATGCTGCCACCGGCGACGGAAACCACCGTGTAAGGCCGGGCCGGCGCTGTGATGACGGCCGGACGGGGCGCGACGCGATTCGCCGTGGCCTCGTCGCGAGTCCCGGCCGATGCGGTATCGTCGCGCGAGCAGGCGGCAGCGACGGAGAAAAGCACTATGTAAGTGAAAGACCAGCGGAGCATCAATTACTTGTCGAAGTCAGGATGCGTACTGGAAGGCAAGCGACATGCCGCATCACTTCGACTCGTACACCTGCTTCCCTCCAAGCCAGGTGGAAAGGACGCGGGCCGACAGTATCTCGCTGTCAGGGATCTGCATGATATCCCGGTCGAGAATCACGAAGTCTGCGTACTTGCCCGGAGTGATGGATCCCATCACCGATTCCTGAAAGCCCGCATAAGCGGGCCAAATGGTCATGGACTGAAGAGCTTCCTGGCGAGTCATCTTCTGCTCGGGCCGCCACCCGCCCGGAGGAGCCCCGGCCGGATCCTGACGCGTGACCGCGGCGTGAAATGTCAGCAGCGGATTTACCTCTTCAACGGGAAAATCGGTCCCATTCGGAATGATGACCCCGGTGTTGAGCAGCGAGCGCCACGCGTAGGCGCCGCGAATGCGCTCGGGCCCTACCCGGGCCTCGGCCCATCGCATGTCGCTGGTCTGATGGGTCGCCTGCATCGAGGGGATAACGCCCATTCGCGCGAAGCGCGGAATGTCCTGCTCGCTGATCACCTGCGCGTGCTCGATGCGGAACCGGTGGTTCGCCGTCGGAATCTTGCCGAGCGCGGACTCGAACGCGTCGAGGGCGATTCTGTTGCCGCGATCGCCGATGGCGTGGACGTTGACCTGAAATCCGCGCCGCAGTCCGAACTCGGCCATCCTGGCAATGTGCTCGGGCTGCGAGACCAGCAATCCGGAATTGGTCCGCTCATCCGAGTACGGTGCCAGGAGCGCGGCGCCACGCGAGCCGAGCGCGCCATCGGAGTAGAGCTTGACGGCTCTCGTCCACAGCCGTCCACGGTGCAGCGCGCTCTGCGGGCCGCGCATCAGAAACGAGTTGCGCGCCGCCGCGCCTAGATCGCCGGGATCGCTCAACATCACGTAATTGCGGAGGTTGAAGCTGCCCGCCCGTGCCAGCTCCTCGTAGATCGCCATGGTTGAGGCGCTGACTCCCGCATCATGGATCCCCACCAGTCCCCAGCGATTGCACTCCGCGATCGCGGCAAGAATCGCTTTCCGTTTTTCAGCGGGAGAGGACGCGGGGATCACTTTGCCCACCAGCGACGCGGCGTTATCGACGAAAACGCCTGAAGGTGCGCCCCCTGCGGATCGGATGATCCTGCCACCCGCGAGATCGCGGGTGCGCGCGGTGACCCCCGCCAGCTGCATCGCTTTGGCGTTGGCGAGCAGAGCGTGTCCATCTACGCGCCTGAGAGCGACCGGATTGTTCGGGAGCGCCCGGGACAGCGCATCGTGCGTCGGAAACTCCTTCGTCGGCCAGCGGGTCTGGTCCCAGCCCCTGCCGAGGATCCATTCCCCGGGGGCTATCGTCTTCGCCCACTCGGTAACGCGGGCGACGACCTCCTCGTACGACGACGCGCCGGAGAGGTTGACCTCGCGGAGCATCGCTCCGAGTCCGAGCAGGTGCGCGTGGGCGTCGATGATCCCCGGCACGACGGTATTTCCGCCGAGGTCGATGACACGCGTGCCGGTTCCAGTCAGCGCGCGCGCTTCGATGTCGGAGCCGGCGAAGACGATGCGGTCGCCGCGCACGGCGATCGCCGACACGACGGGCCGCCCGGCGTCGACAGTGTAAATGCGGCCGTTGGTGAGTACGATATCGGCTGTTGTCTGCGCCGACAGGACCGCAGGTGCGAGTGCAAGGATCACCGCGTAGCTTGTGAGTTGTCTCATAGCGATGGAGTTTGCCGCGTGAGCTCCCGACACACAAGGATTGCCAGCGAATGAAAATTAGATCACTAGCGGCAATGCTCACGTTGTTGCTCGGCTCGTGCCTCAACCTCCCCGCCCGTCCTCCGGGAACGGTCGAGTTCTGGGGTTTCACCGGACCTTGGGACCGCCGCAGCGACCAGTCGGTGCGCGCGCACTCAGGCGATCTCGCCAGGGTGATCACCGGGTGGATCACCCTCGACTCCATCAGCTTCCGTCCGGTCGAGCTCTATCACGACACTCTGGCGATCGAAGCGCGACTCGCGGGCCGGACGATGGCGCTCATTACTTCCTACGAGGGAAGCCGCTTTCACCCGGAAATAATTCGCGGGTTGGGGAGCAGTGAGGAGGCTGCTGCCGCGACGGCGGGAGCGATCGCCGCACTGGTCGATTCGGGCGGTTATCGCGGGGTCGTGATCGACTTCGAGGGAATGACGCCACGCGACCTCGACGCGCTTCGGCTGGTGATCAAGGTGGTTTCAGACTCAGTCCGCGCTCATGGAGTGACGACGGTGGCGGTCGCCGTTCCGGCTGCTGACACGGCGACTTACCCGGGCGCGCTCCTGCTCGAGTCGGCCGACATCATCATGCCGCTGCTGTACGACCAGCATTGGAGCGCTTCGGCTCCCGGCCCTATTGCATCTCCGGAATGGGTGAGGCGGCAACTCGGAATGAGAGTGGCTGAAGTCGGCGCGGAACGGATCGTGGGTGCGCTGCCACTCTACGGATATCGGTGGAGGCGGGCAGCCGAAACCGAGGTGATAAGCTTCGAGGACGCGCGCCGCCTGTCGGCGATGACGAACATTCCGTTGACCCGAGACCTCGGGTCCGCCACGCTCAACGCGAGCTCGCCCGAAGGGTGGGAGGTGTGGGTGAGCGATGCGGTGCTGATCGAAACCCTCGTGCGCGATGCGCGCCGGCTCGGGGTCACCACGTTCGCGTTGTGGAGGCTGGGGCTGGAGGATCCGGCGGTCTGGGACTCCATAAGGCGTTAGGGATCGCGGAGAACGGCAACTGAACACGTTGTCCGCTTTCCGCTATACGCTTCCTGCTGGCCGCTGCAGGCGTCGGGACGTCACTAGTGGCGCGAAGACCGAACTTTTGGATGCACACCCGGAATACGGTTGTGTCTCTACCTTCAATCAGGAACGTCCCGACGCAGTGAAGCGGGGAGCTGTTGTCAGCGTAACAGCTGGCAGCGGACAACGTGTTCAGTTGCAGTTGCCTTTGTTCTCAGACGACGAGCATCTCTCTCTGATAATCCGCCGGCGTTATCAACAATCCGTCCCGTCCGATGAAGCCGTTCACCTCGCTCCGCATCCCGACCTCGCCGGCGAGATAAACGCCGGGCTCGATCGAGAAACCGATGCCGGGGATGAGGGTGCGCTCATCGCGTGTCTCGAGATTGTCGATATGCGGCCCGGAGCCATGGAGATCGCGCGGATCGATGGAGTGGCCGGTGCGGTGAATGAAAAACTCTCCGAACCCACGATTGGTGATCACGGCGCGCGCTGCGTCGTCGACTTCGCCCCCGCGCACAGGCTTGCCTCCCCCGATGCGCTCGCGCAAAAGCGAGATGGCCGCATCGCGTGCGTCGCGCACCGCCAGCCACACTTTGTTGTCGCGCTCACTCAGCGGACCGAGCGATCCCATCCACGTCTGGTCGGCGAAGACTCCGCCTTTCTCTTTCGCCCAGAGATCTACCAACAGCACATCGCCGCGGTTGATGGTCGCTGAGCCCTCGGCCGACGGCTCATAGTGCGGATTCGCCGCGTTCGGACCGATCGCGACGATTGGTCCGTGATCCGTGAACAGCCCCTCGCTCTCGAACCTTTCACGGATCCAGCCCTGCAGCGCAAACTCGGTGAGCGGATGTCCGCCCTGTGCGCGGCTCCCGGCAAGGCGTATCGCTTCCTGGCCTATCGTCGCCACCGCGAGGGCAGCTCTCTCGTGTCCGGCGCGCTGGTCGTCACTCCAGACGGCGTAGAACATCGAGACGAGGTCCGCGGACGATTCGACGACGGCGCCCGCGCTCCGCACCATCTCGATGACGCCGGCCGGGACGCGATCGACATACGGTACCGCATCCCCGGGTGAGTACTCCATCGCAATCCGCTTTCCCTTGACCACGCCGGAGAGCAGCGACTCGAGGATTCGCCAGCCGCTGTACTTCTCCTTCTTCCATTCCCGGGGCCAGGATTCCCAGGGTCCCTGCTCGATGGCGTGCGTAATCGCCACCGGCGGGCCGGAGCGCGGGATGTAGACGAAGAATCGCCGGCTCGTCATCCCGGAAAGCTCGAGCATCCCGCGGGCGACAGGATTCAATCCCTGAAAGTCGTAAAGGAGCCAGCCGTCGAATCCAGCCGAGGCGATCGCCGACTGGAGGGCAGGCAGCATTTCGCGCTTCAGCATGGAGCGGCGCTACTTCGCTGCTTTGACCGCGCGCCACTCGGCGCGCCACTCGCAGAGCTCTTCGCCCCTGTCGCGGCAGTGCACGTGGTCGATCATCCCGCCGCCGTTCACGAGCAGTCGCAGCATCTCGCGGATGGCCGACTCGTAGTACCGGCAACCCGCCCCTTTGGGAGCGCTGCCGGCCGTAACCGATTCCTTGACTCCGACGACGATCGACGAGCCGACTCGGCGCACATCGGCGCCGAAATACTTTCCTCCCAGCTTCCGCAGCTGCCTGAACGTCAGCGGCCGGGCGAGGAATCCGGGGAGGAAGCGAATGGTTTGCCGCGTCGTCGGGGAGATCATCTCGTACATGCGATTCGCTACCAGTGTCCCGGCCCGAACGAATATCTCTTCGGCGTCGGGGCGGCGCCCGATCAGGCGTGCGATCCCGGTCGCCTCGTGAATCGCGATCGACTGATTGTGCTTCATCGCGTCCTTGTAGCGGCGGATCTGGGCGATGACGGTGTCGCTCAGCCCGAGTCGCTTGTTCCGGTGCTCCTGTACATATTCGACATCGTCCTCTCCCCCACCTTCGGGAATGTCGATGCTGCGTACTGCTTCGAGCAGGCTGAGCGGAACTAGTGCGTTGATGGAGCCGGCCATGAATGAGGTAGTCGGAGAGGGCAAGCTAACCGGCGCTGGAATCGCCTTCAAGCTTGCGAAACCGCGGCCGGCGGCTCCGGCTCAATTCCACACGGGTCATCCGTACTGTCAGAGTCGCTCTTTCGAGCGCTGATTGGAGCGGCGGTTTCGGCCGTCGTTTCCATCTCTGCGCATCGAGTCCGGTCTCTGTCGCAAAGCGGCGCGATAGCGAGCACCATCTCCGGGACCATCGCTGTTGCCGCGGGATGGAGCTGGGGAATTCTGCTGGTCGCTTTTTTTCTCACCGCCACGGCGCTCTCCAGACTCGGCTCCGAGCGGAAGGCCCGGCGTGTCGACTCGATTGTCGCGAAAAGCGGCAATCGGGATGCGTTACAGGTCCTGGCGAACGGCGGGATGTTCACTGCCGCCGCTCTTGGCAGCCTGATCTGGCCCGACGCTATCTGGTCCGCGATTGGAGTCGGCGCGTTGGCGGCCTCCGCCGCCGACACCTGGTCCACTGAGGTCGGGACGCTCGTGGGGGGCGAGCCCCGCTCCATCATTTCAGGAAAGCGCGTTCCCGCAGGGACATCAGGCGGAATCACCGCTGCCGGACTGCTGGCCGCGGGCGCCGGAGCCGCCTTCATGGCGCTCGCCGCATGGTTGGCCGGTTTGACCGTCCCCGTCCATGCGGTGATCGCGGGCGGCGTGGCGGGAGCGGTGGCGGATTCTCTGATTGGAGCGACGATTCAGGAGCGGCGATGGTGCGATCGATGTCGTGCGCCGACTGAGCGCATGGTGCATGGATGCGGAGCCGACACCACGCACTCCGGGGGCCTCGCCGGAATGGACAACGACGCCGTGAACCTGGCATGCTCGTGCGTTGGCGCGGTTGTGGCGTTACTTATGTCATGAGAGACGCAGCACGACAAAGCGGGGGCGTGGAAGCATGAGTGGGGCGCGTGTACTTCTGGTCAGCACCAATCGC
>JBKKAY010000130.1:0-7344 GCA_046714195.1 Gemmatimonadaceae bacterium | reverse complement strand
ATCTCTCATGCTGCCTCCGTGTCCGTTCCCACCCAGGCCGTAATTCGGGTGCCGCGGTCCCGCGCCATATCAATATGCAGGTCGCCACCCGCAAGTGAGAGACGCTCGCGAATCGCCGCCAGTCCGGTGCCCTCGCGCTTGTTCCCCAGAGGCCTCTCGAACCCGCAGCCGTCGTCGGTGATGTCGAGCTGCACGAAGCCCGGCCTGGCACGGAGCGACACGGTGGCGCGTCCGGCATCGGCGTGACGCTCGATGTTGCGAAGAGCTTCCTGCGCAACACGATAGAGAGTCGCAGAAAGCGCGGGGGGAATCGTCACTCCCAACGTATCGATGTCGACTCGCACGACGACGAGTGAGCGCTCCTGTGTTGCGTCGCTCAGGGCTTCCAGGGCGCTCGGCAGTCCGAGATCGACCGCCACTCTCGGGTGTAGTGAGCGCGACACGCTGCGTATCTCGTCGAGCGCTGTGTGCAGAAGCTCGCGGACGGCAGCAAGCCGGGAGGTGGTCTTCGGATCCGGACTGTCGCTCACGATCGCCGTGATCTGGAGGCTTGCCGCGGCGAGCGTCTGACCTACCGTGTCGTGAAGCTCGCGGGCAACCTGGGCTCTCTCTCTCTCCTCTCCGTATATCACCTGCGCGCCAAGCTTTCGCATGCGCTCCCGGCTCGCCGCGAGCGTGTCGAGCATCTCATTCAGCGTTGTGGAAAGCCTGGTGAGCTCGCGATCCGCGATCAGGGAGACCGGAACGCGGTCGGCCAGGCGCCCCTCGGACACCCGTCTGGCAACGCGCTCGAGGGCACCGATCGGCCGGAGTGCGAGCCGCACCAGCGCGAAGTTCACCATGCCACCGAGAATCAATCCACAGACCACGACGTAGGTCCCGGTGAGATTTCCCAGCAGCGCGGGTGCTGGCGCGAGCAGCGCGACGACCGCGAGGCCTAAGATGATCAGGTTCGCGCCGAGCAGCTTCAGCTCCAGCGGAATCCCGAGCACGGCTCGCAGCCAGCGAGGACTGCCACGGACAGTCATTTTACGATCAGCGCGGTGACCATACCGACCATCCCGTGCTCCGACTCGGCGTGCGGGAGAATGTGGCAGTGAAATGCCCAGGTGCCGGGATTGTTGCAGTTGACGATCACGTCCCAACGCTCGCCCGGCGCGACGTTCAGCGTGTCGCACTTCCAGGGAGCTGGTTGAGGCCAGCCATCCTTCGCGATCACGGTCATGTGCATACCGTGCAGGTGCATGGGGTGGATCATCATGCCTTCGTTCATGAACCGGATGCGAACCTTCTGTCCTTTCTTCGCCACGATCGGCTCAGTGGCGGGGAAGCTCTTGCCGTTGAGTGTGTAGCCGTGCATGCCATCGTTGATCACCATCACGTAGTCGATGTCCGCCTTCTCGATCGGCAGCGGATCTTTCGGCTCGATGATGAACGCGCCGAGCAGCCCAAGTCCAACCTGCTTCGCGGCGTTGTGGTGCGAGTGGTACATGTGCGAGCCGGGATTGGGTGCGGTGAACTCGTAGGTATAGCTCTGTCCCGACTTTATCGGTGGCTGGGTGATGTACGGAACACCATCCTGATCGTTGGGCACTTCGAGGCCGTGAAAGTGGACCACCGTCGATTCAGGAAGCTCGTTCTTCAGGATCAGGCGCACGCGATCGCCCTCACGAACGCGGATCTGCGGACCGGGGATCTGCCCGTTGTACGCCCATCCTTCCACCGTCGTCCCGGGAACGGTCTCCCACAGAATCTTCCTCGCCGTCAGCTCGTAGACCTTCACCCCTTTGTCCATCCTCGGCTGCATCAGCTGGTTTCCCTTTCCGACCGTTTTCGCGGGAAACGCCTTCACACCGGCTTCGTGCATCCTGTCCATCTCGTCGGCCGCCGCAACCGCTGTAATGGGCGCTGGATTGGGCGCCATGGTACCGCCACTGTGGTCGGCATCATTGGCCTTCACGACCCGTGGGGCCGGATTGTCGGGTGCGCAAGCGGCCACCGTGCCACCCACCAACGCGGTGACGGCGGTAGTCCGCAGGAAATCACGGCGTGAACCCTTCTTGCCGAATAGCGACACGGGCATCTTTAGCTGCTGGTTATCGCTCATTGTCTCGAAATTGTTTGGGGTGTACGGTCACAGCCCAAGTTAGGCTTACGCCTCCGGCAACTCTGTCGTGGGTTGGACGATAGTTCGAAGGGAAACGCCTTCGTTTTGTAAGGGATACTCCGACAACAAATGCCCGATCGCGTAACGCACGAAGTATTGGCAGAGATCGTGGAAATCGCGTCCGATGCGGTGATCTGCATGGATGCCGATCAGCGCATCACGTTCTTCAACAAGGGCGCTGAGGCGATATTCGGCTGGGCGCCGGAGGAGATCATCGGCCAGCGGATCGAGACGCTGATTCCGGAGAGATATCGGGCGAATCACAGCCGCCAGGTGGCCGAGTTTGGCCGTTCGAAGGTGAGGGCGAGGCGAATGGGAGAGCGGCGCGAGATCGCCGGCGTCCGGAAAGACGGCGTGGAATTTCCAGCGGAGGCCGCAATCTCGCAGGTGCACACCGCGGGAGCCGTGATCTACGCCGTCGTTCTTCGCGATTTGACCGTTCGCAAACGCTTCGAGCAGCGGCAGCAATTTCTGGCGGAGGTGGGCGAGAGGCTGGCGTCCTCGTTCGGGTCGACTGAGACGCTGACCCAGGTCGCTCGGCTGGCCGTGCCTGTCATCGCCGATGGATGCATCCTCGAGAACAGGATTGGAAACGGATTTCTGGCAGGCGCGGCATCGCACATCGATCCTGCCATTGAGGAGCTCCTCGATGAGATCGGCATGGCCGGAGTGCGCACTCCGTCGGCCAGTCATCCGCTGACGGATATTCTCTCGAAGGGGTCTGTCGTGCTGGTCCAGCCGAACGCCACGGCGCGTCTACTGGAAGCGAGCGCGAATCCGGAATACCTCAGGGCGGTGAAAGCGATGAACCCGCAGTCCGCGGTATTCCTCCCGTTGGTGGCCCGCGAGCAGCTCATTGGTGCCCTGACGCTCTTCAGGACAAAGGGAAGCTTCGACCGGGACGATGTCGGCTTTGCGACAGACCTCGCGCGACTGGCGGCGCTTGCCCTCGACAATGCGCGGCTGCACGATGCCGTCCGCGCCAGCTTGCGCGCCCGCGACGAGATGGTGGGAGTAGTATCTCACGACCTGCGAAACCCCGTCGCCGCGGTGAAAATGTTGAGCAGCATTCTGCTTCACTCCTCCGATAACAGCGGCACCCGGTCACATGAGAGTCTCGAGCTCATTTTTCAGGCGGCAGAGCAGATGGATGCCCTCATCAGGGACCTGCTCGATGTGAACCGCCTGGATGCAGGCAAGCTGCGGATCGCGGCTGTGCCCGTCGATCCCGAGATTCTGCTCACCGATTCGCTGCAGACACTGCGCCCTCTGGTCGACGAAAAAGGGATTACGCTCGACTTGCACACGGAATCCGACCTGCCCAAAGTCATGGCGGATCCGGAGCGGATACAGCAGGCACTGTCCAATCTGATTGGAAATGCCATCAAGTTCTCGTCCGAGGGATCGAAGATCGTGGTCGATACGCGGCGCCAGGGAGACGATGTGATCATTTCGGTTCGCGACAGCGGCAGGGGAATAGCTTCCGACCATTTACCTCGTGTATTCGATCGCTACTGGCAGTCGTCGCGTACCGATCGGCAGGGTGCAGGCCTCGGACTGGCGATCGCAAAAGGGATTGTCGAGGCACACCGCGGGAGGATCTGGATCGAAAGCAGTCCAGGCGAAGGCACCACTGCTTCGTTCACGCTCCCGATCGCGTAAAGCGGGAGCGAGGTCACTGACCCCGTTCCCGCCCTTACATCAGGGTGCTCTGGCTAGAAGGCGACTGCTCCTTCGACCATGAATCCCTTGAACTTGCCGCCGTTACGAATGTCGGTGACGGGGAAGTCGGAGTAGGTCTGATTCACGTACTCGATCTTGGTGAGAAGATTCGGGGTGATGAACCAGCCTCCGCCGAACTGGGTGCGCCTGACCGAAACGTCGGGCGTACCCACGGTCAGCTGTCCCTTCGCGGTGTTGAACCGTGCAGCCGCGTAAAGCCGCTGGTCGGGAAGAAAGCGATACACCACCTCTCCCACGTTCTGCTTCCAGGTGCGGTCCGCCGTCTCGGCGGTGCCGCGGCCCGTTGCTGTCTCGATGTTTCCGAAGATCTCGAGCCCCTTGAACTGCACGAACGGGTTCACCACGAATGAGCGGATGCTGTTCTTGAATCCTGGCTGGATCGATCCCGACCAGGCCTGTGCAGCCTCGGTCGAAGTGGTGTTCTCCATCACGGCATAGTAGCGCGAGCCGGCTCTGTCGCCGCTGAATAGCGTGTTGTTGACCGAGCTGGACGTCGCGTACCGTGAGCCGGTGAGGCGGAAGCGCAGGTCCTCGCTGAACTTCCGGTCGAACCCGATCTTGGCCAGGATGCTGGGCGAGCGCTGGTCGGGCTTCGTAATCATCCCGCGGATCTCGCCGCCGGTGATGCCGGCCATTGCCAGGAATCCGTTGACGCGAAGGTACACTTCACCACCGACCTCGGTCGTGAATGCATCCATTATATAGTTGCCGACCAGCGGATTCCTGATCGAGTTGCCGTTGTCGGTGCGGCGGAAGTGCGCGTCGCCGTAGTTGATCTCGAAGTGTCCGGCTCGGAGCGTCAGGAACTGCATGGCGATGTTGAGTGGTGCCCAGTCGATCGGCGAAGCATCGACGAGCAGGTACCCGTCCTTGACCCAGGTCTCCGGGTGGTGGCGTGACGAAGAGTACGTCGTCATCGCTACGCGAATTCCCTTTGCGATCTGGGCGTTCAGATAGAGATTGGCGGTCGCATTGTTGGGGCCGTGTCCGAGCGGAACCAGGGCGTTGGCATTAGTGGTGACAGCGCCAACCGTGACCGGTCGGGGCGACGACGTGGTGCTGTGGTCGAGGCCCTGGAACTGCTGCGTGAACGCCGCGCCCCATTGAAGCTTGAATCCGGTGTACTCGACCGGCTCGTTCTTCGGCGCTTCGAAGACGTTGATGCCGCGCTTGTCTTCGGGGCGGTAGTTCTGCATCTCGATGCTCGGCGCGGTCGAGAGAAAGCTTCTCTTTTCCTTCGCCGGCTTGACGGTCGCGGACGGGATAGCGGTATCCGGCAGCGTCTCCGCTGCCCCGACCGCAACCACTGTCTCCGGTGGTGTCTCCTGTGCGCTCAAGCGAGGCGCGTATGCAGCCGTCGCGATCACGGCGCCGAGAACTCCGATAAAGCGTTTCATTGTCATCTCCTGTAGTGATCCGGTCAAGTTTGACGGAAGTAGTTGGTGGTGGACCGCGGTTATTGCTGCGTCGCTGCTGCGATCTGGGCGATCATCTCGGGGCCGAGCTTCAGGTTGAACTTGACCTTGAACTCGTTGCCGACCTTCATCGTGCCGAACATGTAGCTGGGCGGCTTGATGCCGAAGTCGGTCAGGAGAATCGTCTGCTCGCCATGCGCGGTCGCCTTCCCTTCATTGAGCTGCTTGGCGTCGACTTTCATCCCGACAAGCTTGTTCTTCCCGCTGATCGTCAGCGTTCCAGTCGTCTTCGCTGCGAAAGCCGTGGCGGTAGGGTCGAGGATGTCGTAGCCCGAAAGAGTGTACTTGACGACCTGGTGCTTATCGGCGTTCAGTACCTTGTACATGTTCTCGTTCATCGCCTTCTTGCCGCAATCGAGCGACCTCACGGCGATGTTCACGACCACGCTCACGATCGGACGGGAAACCTTGTTCAGGTCCTTGGTGTAGCTGGGATCGACATCGACATAGGCGTTGATCTTGTTGGTCTTGCACTGAAAATCGTGGACGTTGGAAGTCCCATCGATGCTCAGCACGCTGCCTGGCTCGAGGCGGAGGCGAATTGCGCTCGCGCCCTGTGCGCCCGCGGTTGTCGCCGCTGTCATTAGCACTGAAACCATCAGTAGGGTCTTCCTCATTCTTCGTATCCTCGGTTCGTGAGATGCGGTTGCTTCGTGTATGCACTCAGGATACGAGTTACTGGGCGCTCGAACTGTCGGCTTTCACCCTGACTTTCGCGGAGATGTGCTGAACTTTCGGGACGGAATCCGCACGCATCGTTGAGGGAAACCCCTACAGGGTCGGGCTTCGCCCCCTCAGCGGGCTCCCAATGAACCATGCCCCGTTAACCCCCGGTGGCAGGCTGCGTACCTTTACCGGGTGTCTGTTGCCCGATTCCTTGCGATTTGTCTCTGCTCTCTCGGTGCCGCGTGCGATCGTGCCCCTCGGGGTGAACCGGACTCGAGCGTTGGCATGAATCCCGATGGTGGTCGTCCCACCAGCGCATCGACTGCATCCGCCGGCGAGCCAGGCTCTCCCTGTCCGCGCACAGGTCGCTGGGCCGCGTGCAGTCTCGAGAAGCGACTCGAGCAATCGGGGTTCGTGCCCAGGAAGGAACCGGGCGAACAGCCCGGCCGATCCGGTTTTAGCGTTCCACCGATGGTGTACACGCTCGGCCCAGCTCGCCTCGTGGTCTTCATTTATCCCGACGACTCCGGACTGAGTCGGGATGTCGCGAAGATGGACACGACCCTCGCGGCCCCGCGCGGGCAAACGAACGACTGGGAGATTCCGCCCCGGTTCGTACGGTCGGGAAACCTGGCCGCCGTGTTTCTCACACGAAACGAGCAGCAGGCAGAGCGCTTGATGCTGGCAATCACGGCGGGACCACCGCAGCCCGATCCATGAGACAGACTTGACTCATCATCGTTGCGCCCACCCCAAGGAGATAGAAGGAATGTTGCGTCGAATCGTCAGTTCGCTCGTCCTGGTTGTCGTTTGTAGCGGAGCAGCATCCGCACAGGCGCGCACATCGCCCGCTGATTCTCTGCTCGCGCGCTCTATCCTCTCCGAGCTGATCGGGATCAGATCGGTCTCGGGCACCCGCGAAACGGTAGCGGCATCGCAGGCCCTGGTTCAGCGACTGCGGGCGGCTGGATTCAGCGAGCAGGATGCGTTCGTCGCCGGTCCCAAAGCCGACAGCGTCGGCAACGTGATAGTCCGCCTCCGCGGGCGCGGGTTTGCCCCGCCGATCCTGTTGATGGCGCACCTCGACGTCGTTCCCGCTCTTCGGGAAGACTGGTCTACCGATCCGTTCGTGATGACCGAGCGGGATGGATGGTGGTACGGACGCGGGACCATCGACAACAAGGAAGGCGTGACGACCATCGTCGCCAACATGATCCGATGGAAGCAGGGTGGCTTCGTTCCCGACCGTGACATCGTCGCGGTGCTCACCGGTGACGAAGAGACTGTCTCGGA
>JBKKAY010000129.1:0-6194 GCA_046714195.1 Gemmatimonadaceae bacterium | reverse complement strand
TGATCGCCAGCCTCGTTGCCGAAGGCCCGGTGATGGGAGCTCTGGGCGCCAAACCCAGCTCGACGCTCTACCTGGGTATGCGTCTGATCATGGTGATAGGAATTTTCTCGGTCCCACTCGCCCACGTCGTTCTCACTCGGCTGCTGGAGATCGTCGAGACGGTGAGGCTCGGCGATCCGTTCGTGGCCGAGAACGCGGCGCGACTGGAGACGATCGCGTGGGTTGTTCTGGGGCTCGAGCTGCTGCACTTCGCCGTCGGCGCGATTGCATCGGCCGCCTCGTCCGAGGCTCACCCGCTCGACATCGACTGGAATTTCTCGGTGACGCGGTGGCTCGCGGTACTCCTTCTGTTCGTGTTGGCGCGAGTGTTCGAGCAGGGGACGCGGATGCGCGAAGATCTCCAAGGGACGGTCTGACCATGCCGATAATGGTCAAGCTCGACGATGTCCTTTACGCGCGACGGATGACTCTCACGGAGCTGTCCGAGAAAATCGGAATCACCCTCGCCAACCTGTCGATCCTGAAGACGGGCAAGGCACGCGCAGTCCGCTTCTCCACGCTCGAAGCCATTTGCGAGGCGCTCGATTGCCAGCCGGGCGATCTGCTCCAGTTCACAGCCGGTTCGAAATCCGATTCATCGAAACAAACCGATCGCGCAGCAACACCCATCCTCTAAATCACCAAGCGAGGGATCACATGTCCGCAATTGCAAACGCTTTCACGCCTGACTACGAGCGATACGAAGGAGTCCGCCCGATCAACATCTACCTGCTGCGATTGATGTATTTCCTGATGGCGGCGTTTGTCGCGACGGATGCCTGGATGACCATCATCAATCACGAAGGTCCCTGGGATCGCTTCCGGGCGATCGCGTTTTGTGTGTGGGCTGCCTACCCCACACTGGCTGTGCTGGGACTGATCCATCCCCTCAAGATGCTGCCGATCATGATGTTCACCATTTTCTACAAGTCGATCTGGCTCCTCATCGTCGCCTTACCGTTGTGGCAGGCAAACGCGCTCTGGGGCTCACCCGCGGAGCCGATGACCAGGGCGTTTCTATGGCTCCCGCTGGCGATCGTCGCGGTGCCTTGGGGATACGTGTTCCAGAACTACGTGATGTGGGCCAGGACAAAGCGCATGGAGCCGCATCGAGCTCGCGCCGCGTAGATGAACGTGTAGAAGTGGAATCAACACAACCACGGCGCCAGGCCTCTCTATGTCCTAATCTTGCGGGCGCGGCCTGCGAATCGGTTCGTCGATGCCTGGCTGATTCGGCGCGGTCACGTTGGTGATGAACTCGCGCGCCGAGTACACCACCACTCTCAATCCACCCTCTCGCGTCGGGCGCAGCAGCGTGAACCGCGTCGCCGAATCCACGTGCCGCAGCATCAGCGCCGTGTCCTTGCTGCGAAGGCCAACGAAGAACGTGTCGAGCGCGGCGAGCACCTGCCCTTTATCGGATTGAGCAGCTGCGGTCGGCGCGACGGCAAAGGCCGGAGCGATCAACGTGAGGGCGAACAGCCGGACGCGGCTCAGCATTATGGCCGACTTGCTGCGCTTCTGTCCCTCACCGGGCGAAATTCGGAGGTCGTGCGGTAGTTCGGCCAATCCCGCGAGTTGGCGAGCTGCAATCCCAGCTGATGCAGCACCCCTACGTCTTCGGCGATCCCGGCTAGATCCCACGTCGCGTTGTATTCATCGGCAGGCTGATGGTACGCGTCACGCCGGTATGACGTGTCGAACGCTTTGCCCGCGGCAATGCCACCCGTCAACAGATCGATGCCGCTGTCCATGTACAGCATCGGCACGCCGCGCTTGGCCATGGGGAAATGATCCGACCGGAAGAAATAGCCGGCCTCGGGAGTGGCGTCGGGTGTCATCACGCGGTTGTTCGCGGCAAGCAGTGCAGAGAGCCGATCCTCGATGTCGGTCTGACCAGATCCGACGACGAGCACGTCGCGCGCGCGCCCAGTCGGAGACAACGCATCGATGTTGAATCCCGCCGCGGTCGTCTCGAGCGGGTACACCGGATTGCTCGCGTAATACTCGGAGCCGAGCAGTCCCTTCTCCTCGGCCGTCCAGAACGCGAACACGAGAGTGCGCTGGGTTCGCGGGCCCACCACGAACGTCCGCGCGAGCTCGAGCACGGCGGCGATGCCGGTGCCATTGTCCACGGCGCCGTTGTAAATCGTGTCGCCGCGCGCGTCGGGCGCGCCGACTCCAAGGTGATCCCAGTGCGCGCCATAAAGAATCGTCTCGTTCGGATACGTCGTGCCGGGGAGACGGCCGAGCACGTTCTTCGAGCGGATGGTCTGGCGTCTCACCTGATAGCTGGCGGAGAAAGTGGCGTTGGCGAGCGGGACCGGCCTGAACTGGCGTGTCTGTGCGAGGCGCTTGAGGATCTCGAAATCCTGTCCGGCGGCGGTGAGAAGACGGATCGCCTCATCGCGCTGTATCCATCCCTCGAGCAGCGGGTGCACTTCGGCGGGGTTGGCGCGCACGATGTCGAACATCGTGTTGGTATTCGAGTTCTTGACGGTCGCCCAGCCGTACGAGGCCGGAGCGGTCTCGTGGACGACGAGGATCCCCGCCAACCCCTGCCGCGCGGCCTCTTCGTACTTGTAGGTCCACCGACCGTAGTACGTCATCGCCTTGCCGCCGAAATCGCCCTGGCCGGTCTCGAAGTCCGGATCGTTGATGAGGACGATGCCGATCTTTCCGCGCAGGTTCTCACCCTTGAAGTCGTCCCAGTTGCGCTCGGGGGCGCGGACGCCGTAGCCGAGGAAGACGATCGGCGCGTTCTGGATGTCGACGCGGTCGACGTTCTGCATAGAGGCGCGTACGGCGATCTGCTCGCCCTGCTTGAGCGGAATCGCCTGGCCTCCGACATTGATCGACAAGGACGGCGTGCCGACGATGTCTGATTGGCTGAGCGGCACCTCCTGAAACCACGAGCCGTTGGGCCCGCCCGGCTGCACGCCCGCGGCCCGGAGTCGGTCGCGGAGGTAGCTCGTGGTCAGCTCCTCTCCGCGCGACGCCGGTGCGCGACCGAGGAATGAGTCGGCCGACACTGTGCGAATGTCCGCCGCCATCCGGTCGGCGCTCGCGGATGCGCTTCCAGCGTTGTTGCCGATGGTAACCGCCGACGTACATGCCGCGAAAGCGAGGGCGGAAACGAGGGAGAGGAACCGCTTCATAATCTGTCTCGGGAGGGGGCGATCAAAAAAGGGAAGCGCATCGACTGACGGCACCTGTGAAGCCTAATTTAACCCCACCTATGAGCAAGACCACCGCGTGAGTCGCTGCTTCGGTGACAACAATCCGCTCTACGCCGCGTACCACGATGAGGAGTGGGGCGTCCCGGTCGTCGACGACCGGGTCCTCTTCGAGTTCCTGATCCTCGAGGGAGCGCAGGCCGGACTGTCGTGGGAGATCATCCTCCGAAAGCGGGAGAACTATCGCGAGGCATTCGCCGGCTTCGACCCCGCGCTCGTAGCGCGCATCACTCCCAAACGAATCGAGCGCCTCCTCCAGGATCCGGGACTCGTCCGCAATCGACTCAAGATCGAGGGGACGGTGAAGAATGCGCGCGCATTTCTCGAGGTGCAGCGTGAGTTCGGGAGCTTCGCTCGTTACGCGTGGAGCTTCGTCGGAGGCAAGCCGCGGCAGAACACCTGGCCGTCCTTGCGCAATGTCCCAGCGAAGACAGCCGAGTCAGATGCGCTGAGCAAGGATCTGAAGAAGCGCGGCTTCACCTTCGTCGGCTCGACCATCATGTACGCCTGGATGCAGGCGGTCGGGATGGTGAACGACCATCACACCGGATGCCCGAGGTGGAAGGAAGTGGCCCGCATGCGGCCCGCCCTTCCGAAGGTGACCTAGGCGGCGAGCGCCGAGGGCGCCTTGCAGCCGACTATCGCCGAACATCGGCGCGAGAAAGAGGTTGGAGACGTAGGCGGGCGCGAGGCTCAGGCTCGCCGGCGATTAGCGGCAACCAGGCAGCCAATTCCTGCGACTGCTGAAATGGCGCCGTAGACCGCCCACTGCGCTTGTCCGGTCATGAAGCTGCCGGGGAGGACGTTGATGCCCTGAAGAAACCAGGTACCGCCCATCAACAGCAGCAAGATCCCCGCGATGTTCAAGACGATGCGCATGGGTTACCAGGGAAGGGGTTTGAAACGGGCACCGGACATGGACTTATGCATATGTGAGAAAACTGCACGCATGCTCATGGTCTCGCGACCTCGTCGGCATAACCTCGTCCAATGAGTGACAGGACGAGGCCGACAACACTCAGCGCCGCGACAACCAGGAATGGCGTGCTCACGCCGGAGGTTCCGGCCAGCGCGAGCGGTTTGAACTGCCCAACGATTTTTGCGCCCACGAAGTGCGCGACGATCACGAGATACATCAGCGGGATCAGCGCGCGGTATCGAAGCAATACCAGCAAAAGGATCGACGCGATCAGAAACTGCTCGAGTCCCAAACGCGCGAAGAGCCCGACAATGTTCTGCGCGGCGCCCTGGGGATATGTATCGAGGGGAATAGTCGAAATCGACTGTGCGCCGCCGTCATGCTTGAGCAGGTGGGTGAGGCTCTGCGAAAACTTGATCAAGGCAATTGGAACGAACAGCCATAGCCCAACGGGATGGCCGCTGTAGCGGTTATCAGCGCGTGCAGGCAGGATCCGGTTCAACAGGGTGACTCCTTAGCAGGGTTATGATAGCTGCCTGTACGATGGAAAGGTCGGCGAGTTTCAGGTCAAGGCATCGGCAGGAAGCCGAAGCCGGTCAAACCGACTCGAATGGTCATCACGTTACCGTGAAACGGTACACCCACAGGAAGGCGACGATTGCAGCGTAGAGCCAGACAGCCCGCAACGCGCGTTTCGGAGCGAGGTGCCGGTCAATTGCCGCGATCCCATCGCGCGGAAAGCTGCGCAGGAATATGAGGTACGCCGCATAAGCGATGGCGATGCCGGCGATGACGTCGAGCACGTAATGCTGCTTGGTGTAAAGCGTCGACACGCCGATGATCGCGGCCCATACCAGCGCGACGATCCCGACGCCCCGATGCACGCGATAGCAGGTCAGCGCGGCCACGAAAGCCCACGCTACGTGGAGCGATGGAAAGCAGTTGTAAGGCGGGTCGAGCGAGTAAATGACCTCCAGGCTCTTCTCGAAGAAGCCTTCTCCCACTTTGTCCGCACGTGGCAATACGGTCGGATACACGAGGAATCCCACATACGCGATGACGATCACTGTGAGAGCCGCAAACATGGCGCGGCGCGTCAGCGCGGGCTGGCGGACTACGAACACCGGCAGAAACGCGAAGATCCAAATCGAGGCGTAAGCGAGCATCCAGACGGGCTCGACGGTTATGGCTCGGTCGAGGGGCAGCTCGGGCATGTACATGGTCCGGCCGCGGTTGAGCGCGACGATGACGTGATAGCCGGGGACGATCAGCGTCAGAAGGAGCGCGGGAACCGTGTTGGGATAGGGCTGCCGCAGCCGCTCCATGATGCTCGGTGATTGGGGAATCATCGGCGGGTGCTGACTTACCTGTTCAGGTTCGCCGACACTTCGCCGAAGTGATCCCTGCCAGGTTCTCGACTATCCATGCGACACGCTGACGGTCCGGGACGCTCGTGGATGACCGTCCACGAGACGCCAAATCTGCATACTGCCGAGGTGCTTTTCATAGAAGCGGAACGCTTCTTCACAGTTGCCGCCGAAGTTGAGTTGGGTATACAGGTTCATGGCCGTGCCCCACAGGTGTGTTCATTCGTTAGTTTCTACTCTCGCCACCCATTTTGCAATGTCGACGCCTTCTTGATCAGTAGATGTCGAGGTCTTTTCTCGTCTTCAGACGCTCGAAGGGCCCAGCGCTTCCAAGCCATTGATTGCGCGCATGAAAATGCTCGAGAGGCTCGACCAGTCGTAGTTCTCACGCGCGACTCTGGCGAGCGTTTCGCGATAACGCTCGCTCTCCTCGACGGCGCGAGGAATCTTTACAGTGAGATCCCGCACGGTACGGTATTGTTGCGATCGAGCTTCATGATCTCTGAGATCTCGGGCGGAAGATCGTCCCGCAACGCGTCGATACTTGCCTTCATTCCGCCGAAATAGGTGCCGAGAGGAAAGCAGCCCGACGCCAGCGCCTCGAGAAAGACCATCGGACCCGACTCTCGCACG
>JBKKAY010000128.1:0-2564 GCA_046714195.1 Gemmatimonadaceae bacterium | reverse complement strand
CTTACAGACTTTGGGCCCTTTCCGGACCAGGGGTCACGAACCAGTGCGGCCTTTCGGAAGCGACAGCATTCAAAAAATGACCTTTCCCGACACCGAGAACCCCTGCGACGCTGACTACAGCTCTTACATCGCCTCGACGATAGTCTGGAATCGCGGCAAGTCACGCAGCGAATCCAGATCGGAGTCGTGCGCCACCCAGTCCTTCTGGCCGTAACCCTTGTCGACAGCTTTCTCCAGACAGCTCAGCGATTCATCCGGGTTGCCCAGCAGGGCGTACATGCAAGCGATGTTGTAGAGAAGCAGAGGATCATCGGGATCGATCGCCAGGGCGCGGCGCGCATAATCAACCGCGGTTTCGGTCTCTCCGAACTGTGAGGAATTCACAGCAGCTAGCTGGCATGCGCGCGCATCGTCGGGGTTCAGCTCGAGCCGCTCCTGTATCAGTCTGAGTGCCTTCCGGTACATCGCCACGCTTTCGGCTTTCATATCCATGCCGAGATAGCAGCGCGCAAGAAAGGTCGGGGCCTGGAAATCCTCCGGCCGCAGCGCGCAGGCTCGCTCGAAGAGCTTGGCGCCCTCAGCAAACTCCCCTTGTGCAATTCTTGCCCTGCCGTAGTGATAGGCAGCCTCAAAAAGCTTGGGGTCGAGACGCAACGCGTGCTCGAATTCGCGCTCGGCCTCACTGAATCGCTTGCTGAGTGAGTTCGCCAGTCCGCAAGCCACATGTGCCTCGGCGAGGTCGGGGCCCAATTCAAGGGCTTTCTGGCTGGCGGCATTCCCCTGCGCAAGATTCTGCTCGCGCGCATCGCAATTCATGTAAAGCAGCGAGCAGCTGTCGGCGAGTCCGGCGTAGGCGAGTGCGTATCCCGGATCGATCTCGATCGCGCGCCTGAACATCTGCCTGGCGTATTCGAGACTCTTGCGGCTCCATTGATGGATGTACTGGCGCCCGCGCAAATAATATTCGTAGGCCTGGACGTTCACCGAACGATCTCGCTCGATGGCCCGCTTCTCTCCCTCGCTCAGGATGACGCGAAGGGCTTTGAAGATCGCCTGAGAGATCTCGTCCTGGATGGTGAACACGTCCTCCATCTCCCGGTCGAATCGCTCCGACCAGAGTTGGTATCCATCGGCGACGTTCACCAACTGGGCCGCGATGCGCAGTTTGTTGCCGATCTTCCGGACACTGCCTTCGAGCACCGTCGAGACCTTGAGCTTGCGCCCGATCTCCCCGATGTCCTCGTTCTTCCCCTTGAAGGCGAAGGATGACGTTCTCGACGCCACCCTCAGAGACTGGATCCTAGACAGGGCGTTGATCAACTCTTCCGCCATGCCATCGGTGAAGTACTCGTTCTCCGGATCCGCGCTCATGTTCGCGAACGGGAGCACGGCAACTGATTTCGCGGCTGAAACCACGGGCTGCGGGAGTGTCGCGGTGTCCGTCGGGGTCACCATGCTTTCAGTGGCGAGCGCTTGCGCAAACGTGGCGCTCGTGGCGAAACGTCCGGATGGCTCAGTCGCCATCGCTTTTGTCACCGCTCGCTCGACGTGCGCCGGAACACTTCCGCGCAGCTCACGGAGAGGTCTGGGGTTTTCCTTGAAGCGCTTTGCCAACACGGCCTGCGCCGTAGAGCCCGTGAACGGCCGCTCCCCGGCGAGCATTTCGTAGAGAACACAGGCGAGGCTGTATTGGTCGCTCCTTCCATCGAGGTTGATCTCGCCCGAGGCCTGCTCCGGACTCACGTACGCCGGCGTGCCCACCATCATTCCGGTCTGAGTGAGGGTTTCGGTAGCGGCGGAGCTCACGGCCTTCGCGATCCCGAAGTCCATGACCATCGCCTCGCCTTCGTAGAGCATTACGTTTTCCGGTTTGATGTCCCGGTGCACAACGTTCTGCCTGTGCGCGTAATCGAGAGCGGAGGCAATTGATCTCGCATGGTGAATCGCCTCGTCTACCGGAAGCTGTTTCTCGCGTTCGAGCCTTTCGCGGAGCGACTCACCTTCGACGTACGGCATGACATAGTACAGAAAGGCGTCTGCTTCGCCGCTGTCGAACAAAGGGAGGATGTGCGGATGGTTGAGACGGGCCGCGAGCTTGATCTCGCGCAGAAACCGCTCTGGTCCGAGAGAAGCCGCGAGGTCGGGGTGGAGTACCTTGAGCGCGACGACACGGTCGTGCCGGCAGTCCTGCGCCAGATACACGGTCGCCATGCCTCCGCGCCCGAGCTCGCGATCGATTGAGTAGGAACTGTCGAGCGCTGCTCGTAGCCGCTCAATGGGAAGGGTCGCGGTGGGCAAGGACGGAGGGTTATGGATGTCCCAAGCTAGGGACGGCTACCCAACCGTCAAGCTGGCGAAGCCTAATCCGTCTTGGCCTTCGGAGCTCTCTGCGCCGACTTCACTTCCACGGCGATGACGTGGGCTTCGCCGGAAAGTATCTCCCAGGAGTGCTCAGCGTTCTCCATCCATATCACCTGTCCGGGATACGTATCGAAAACGACGGTCTTTCCGTCGGGGAGCGCCAGGTTCATCCGTGCGGTGCCCAGGCTGACGAAGACGAACGG
>JBKKAY010000127.1:0-10602 GCA_046714195.1 Gemmatimonadaceae bacterium | reverse complement strand
CCGGACTGGCGGCGATTCGCGAGCGTCTCTCACTTGCGGGTGGCGACCTGCATATTGATATGGCGCGGGACCGCGGCACCCGAATTACGGCCTGGGTGGGAACGGACACGGAGGCAGCATGAGAGATGGCGTTATCCGAGTGATCCTGGTGGACGATCATGCCGTCGTGCGCGCGGGCCTCAAAGCGGTGCTCGGCACCGCGAAGGACATCGAAGTCGTCGGCGAGGGATCGACGGGCAAGGATGCGATCTCGCTGGCCGAGAGACTCGACCCGGATGTGATAGTGATGGACCTCTCGATGGGAGAGATGGACGGCGCGGACGCCACCAGGGAGCTCGTCGGGAAGAAAACGCGCGGCAAGGTCCTGATCCTCACCATGCACGCCGAGGATTCCTACCTCGTTCCGCTCCTGGAGGCCGGGGCGAGCGGCTACCTGGTAAAGAGCGCGGCTGACCGGGAGCTGATCGACGCCGTTCGCGCCGTGGCGCACGGGGATGTCTACATGCAGCCGTCCGCGGCCCGGGCGCTGGCGCAGAGAATTCAGCGCCGCGCCGAACACGCCGACGAGCGCACCCAGTTCGAGAAGCTCACCGATCGCGAGCAGAACGTCCTCAAGTTCGTTGCTCGCGGGTACAGTGCCCCGGAGATTGGCGAAAAGTTGTTCATCAGCCCCAAGACCGTAGACACCTACAAGCAGCGGATCAACGAGAAGCTCGGCATCGCGCACCGGAGCGATTACGTCGACTTCGCGCTGAAGATCGGTCTCCTGGCGGACTGAATGCCCACGACCACCTCGAAAATTGCAGCGGCCGCAGGGTTCGCCCTTCTCACAGTGGGCGTCTGCGCCGGTAAACCGGACACCGCAGACAGTGTCGCCATGCCGTTCTCGATCGGCGAAAAGCTGAGGTATCAGGTCACCGTCGAGAAGGCGGGGAAGGTCGGGCAGGCGACGATGTGGGTGGAAGGCCCGGTCGACGTGCGAGGCACAAGCACCTACCTGTTGCGATTCGATTCCAGGATCAAGATCGCCCTCATGAGCGGTGTGAGCCGCAGCTCCTCCTGGTTCGATCCTCTGACAGGCACTTCCCTTCGGTATCGCAAGCACGAAAAGAATCCACTCAACCGCCAGGACGAGTCGGTCGAGATGTACCCTGCGGAGAAGCGGTGGAAAACGGCGGCAGGTGCCACTGGGAACAGCCCCGGGAACGTTCCGCTGGACGAGCTCTCGTTCATGTATTTCATACGGACGCTTCCGCTCACCCCGGGAGCGGTGCATCGCTTCGACCGCCACTTCGATGTCGCGCGGAATCCAGTCACGGTGAACATGATCCGCCGGGAGATGATTCCGACTCCAATGGGAGAGCTCAAGGCGTTTCTGGTGGAGATGCGCGTTCGCGATCCGCGCCACTACAAGGGCGAAGGGGTCATCAGGATCCACCTCACGGATGATGCCTGCCGAGTGCCGGTGCGAATCCAGAGCAAGATGCCGATCGTGGGCACCGCGGTGCTGACGATCGTGTCTCAGAACACCCGCTGCCGCGCCGCGAAGGTATCCAGGTAGCTGCTACTCTCCCGTTTCGGAGTGGGGAGCATCCACGGGCTTCGATTCAGGCGACCCCCGCTCCCGCAAGAAGATCGACAGCACTATCAGCGCTCCGACCGAGAGAAATTCGCTCTGCCAGTTCTGAAACGCCTCGAACCAGAAGCGTGAAGTCCCGATGTAGCTGAGGGTGCCGATCGGCCCTCCAGCCCCGTGCTCGAGCTGCTCCTGAGTGTACTCCCGGGCGCCACCGGCAGCGTGCAGAAAAAACGAAATGGCGAAAAGAAGGAATAGCGCGATCGACAGTGAGTGGGAATACAGCTTGAGCACCAGCCCTCCGCGATGGACTGGCCAGGGCGCGCTCTTTTTCGGGGACCGCGTCGGATGCTTGTCGAGATCAGGCTCGCCCTCGAGCTTCCGGGATTCAGGGGACCCCTTCTGATAGAGGTAGGCGGTGAGAACCACGAACGCCGCCATCTGCAGAAACTCGGATTCCCAGTTCTCGAACACGGCTTCGACGAAATGACCGGAGCGCAGGTACTCGCTCAGCTGCACCGCCGGCTGGCCGTGATCCCTCTGGTCGTCGTTGTGCACTCGGTGCCCCGCAATCACCTGACCGACCAGCGAGATTGCGAACAGAGAGAACATCGCAATCGAGAGTCCGTTGTTTCGAAGCCACTTCCGCATCTGATTTCCTCCGCCGGGATCTTGTAGGATGTTTGCCGGGTTCCGAAGTTTGGACCTGCTTCCGGCCACCGCGGCCGGTCCAATCTCATTATGCAGACTTCGTGTTGCCACTGATCGGCATCGTAGTAGTCGTAGTCGGCTTCGTGCTGCGGATAAACCCGCTGCTCGTCGTGACTGTTGCGGGCCTTGCCACCGGCATGGCCAGCGGCCTCAACCTGCTCGATGTGGTGGCGGCATTCGGCAAGGCGTTCATCTCGAGCCGTTATGTGGGGATTGTCTGGCTGGTGCTCCCCGTCATCGGTCTCCTCGAGCACGCCGGCCTGAGAGAAAGAGCGCGCGCCGTCATCAGCGGATTTCGTGCCGCCACCACATCGAAAGTTTTGCTTGCTTATTTCGCCATCCGGCAGATCACGTCGGCGCTCGGCCTGACTTCTCTCGGCGGCCACGCACAAATGGTGCGCCCTCTCGTCGCGCCGATGGCGGAGGCGGCGGCGGAGAATCGGTACGGCGACATCCCGCTCCAGACCCGGTACCGGATCCGGGCGCATTCCGCGGCGGCTGACAACATCGCCCTCTTCTTCGGCGAGGACATCTTCATCGCCATCGGCTCCATTCTCCTGATCAGAGGCTTCCTCGATCAGAACGGCATTCAGGTCGAGCCGGCGCAACTCGCGATCTGGGCGATTCCCACCGCAATCTGCGCGTTCGTGATCCACTGCACCCGGCTCGCGCTGCTCGAGCGCTCTCTGCGGGCCGAGCTGACAGCGGTCGAGAAGGACAAGCCATGATCACGCTGGAGCACGTCTACTGGCTCACCGGACTGATGGCCGCTGGTGTCGCGCTCGTGAATGCGAGAGACGCCACCAATCCGCGTCGTTTCAACAACACCGCGTTCTGGGGCATCTACGCCGTCACCTTTCTCGCCGGGTCATACATGTCCGACCTCGCCAGCGGCTTCCTGGTGATCGGAATGGTGCTGGTGGCCAGCATCCGCGGGCTCGGTCAGGGCGCGCAGAAGGTGACGCGAGACGAAGAGGCGGCGAGCGCGCAACGCTGGGGGAACAAGCTGTTCATTCCGGCGCTGACGATTCCGGTTCTCACGGTGCTCGGCACCTTCGCGCTCAAGAGGATAGAGATCGGCGGCGCTCCCGTGGTCGATGTCAGGCAAGTGACGGTGATTTCGCTTGCGATAGCGACGCTCATCGCTCTTGCCATCGGAATGGCCATGCTCAGGCCTCCACTTCTCGCTCCGATCAAGGAAGCGCGGCGTCTGCTCGACGCCATCGGCTGGGCGGCGGTGCTGCCTCAGATGCTGGCGGCACTCGGCGCCCTGTTCGCGATCGCGGGCGTGGGGACGGTGGTGAGCGGGCTCGCGACGCGCTGGCTACCGCTCGGAAGTCCATTTGCGGTGGTGACCACCTACGCCCTCGGCATGGCGGTTTTCACCATGATCATGGGCAACGCCTTCGCCGCGTTTCCGGTGATGACCGCCGGCATCGGGCTTCCGCTAATCGTCCAGAGATTCGGCGGCGACCCGACCATCATGGCCGCGATCGGAATGCTCTCCGGTTTCTGCGGCACGCTCATGACTCCGATGGCCGCCAACTTCAACATCGTGCCGACGGCGCTCTTGGAGCTCCCCGACGAGAACGCGGTGATCAAGGTGCAGATACCCACCGCGTTGCTGCTCCTCGGCTGTAACATCCTGCTGATGAACTTCTTCGTGTTCCGGAGTTGAAGATAAGGGAGATGGAGCTCACTCCGGAGCTGGCGTCGAAGTTCGCCGGTGTCGCGCTCGCTCACCTGACGCGCGAGTACCCGCACAAGCTCGATCACGTGCTCAACGATGCCAGCGAGCTCAGGCCGCCGCGCGAGCTGAACCCGGTTTTCTTCGGAAGCTTCGACTGGCACTCCTGCGTTCACGGATACTGGCTGCTGGCGACGATGCTCCGGCGTTTTCCATCGCTTCCGCAGGCCCGGCAGATAGTTACGGTGTTCGACGCGCAGCTCACCGATTCCAATATCGCCGGCGAAGTCGCGTACCTCCGCCAACCCCTGCGCGCGACGTTCGAGCGGACCTACGGATGGGCGTGGCTGTTGATGTTGTCGGCTGAGCTCGCCCGACACGGGACGAAAGACGGCAAGCGCTGGACTGACGCACTCGAGCTGCTGACACAGGTGTTCGTCGAGCGCTTTCGGGGCTTCCTGCCCAAGGCGACCTATCCCATCAGGGTCGGAACTCACTACAACAGCGCGTTTGCGCTGGCACTCGGCCTCGAGTACGCTGCGACAGTCGGCGACACGAATTTCGAGAGCCTCCTCAGCGTGAAAGCCGTCGCCTGGTACGGCGACGATCGCGATTGTCAGGCGTGGGAGCCCGGCGGCGATGATTTCCTCTCCTCGGCGCTGATGGAAGCCGAGTGCATGCGGAGAGCGCTCCCCGCGGCCGAGTTTACGGAGTGGATGGCGGGATTCCTTCCCGGGGTGGCGGACCGGCGGCCAGCCGCGCTCTTCAACCCGGCGATCGTGAGCGATCGAACCGATGGCAAGATCGCGCACCTCGATGGCTTGAATCTAAGCCGAGCGTGGTGCTGGCGGTCTCTGGCGGGAGCGTGGGCCGAAGGAGATCCGCGTCGTTCAGTGGGCCAGGCCGCGGCGCGGACACATCTCGAAGCGGGGCTGCCACACGTGGCAGGCGATTACATGGGTGAGCACTGGCTGGCGACATTCGCCGTGCTGGCGCTGGGGGTAGGGTTGGGGGGGGAGGCTTCATCGAAACCGTAGATGTGGACAGGACCCGCCGAGCTGCCTGTGCGGCGCTGGTCATCGCACTCTTGGGCGTAGCGATCGCGTACGCGTCGGCTTTCCTGCCGGAGGGCAGTCCGCCGTGGGCACCGTGGCTTTTGGCGCTGGGGATACCGACGTCGCTGGGCGCGATCATGGTGCTTGGCGCTGCGCGCGGGAGACTCGGAGTAGGCCGGCTGAAGATCCCGTTCGCATTCGTGATCGTGACGCTCGCGGTTGGATTTGGCGCAGCGCTCATCCTGCCGGCGTCGGAGAGTGCCGCGAGCACGCTCTGGCTCGGACTCCCAGCCAGGGCCGCCATCGTGATCTATGGTATCGGCCTTTTCCCGATCGTCGTATTGCCCGTCGCGTACGCTCTGACATTTGAGACCCAGACGCTGAGCGCCGCCGACATCGAGCGTGTGCGCTCGCTGGCGAGAGAAATCGAAGCACGTCGTTCGGACGCAGACACAGAAATGCGCGAGCCTCCGTCGTGACCTTCCTGCCGCCCGGATTCAGCGCTCTTATGCAGGCGTCACTGCCGAGCGCGGCGCAGCCCGCGGTAATCGCGGTAGGAGCGGTCTATTTCGCGATCGTGATCGCGATCAGCATTTGGGCGGCGCGAAAGACGCGGACGGCCGCCGACTTTTTCGTGGCGGGAAAAGGGATCGGACTCGTCGCGCTCACCGTCGCATCTGTCTCGGTGTCCGTTTCCGGCTTCGCGTTCATCGGTGGGCCCGGTCTCATCTACGCCGTAGGGTTGGGCGCGATGTACATCGTGCTGCCCGCTTCGGTCACTAACGTCATGGGCGCGTGGGTTCTGGCCAAGCGGCTCCGGCTCCTCGGTGAAGCGCGATCGATGATGACCATCCCCGATGCGATCGGCGCGCGCTATCGCTCGCCGGCGGCGCAGGGCATCGCTGGCGTCGCCATGCTGGTGGGGATCGTGGGATACATGGCCACCAACGCGCTGGCGATGGGCGTAGTGATCAATTCGATCTTCGACGTGGGCTTGGGCTGGGGAATCTGGATCGGGATGGGAATCACGCTGGCGTATTCAGTGTCGGGCGGAATTCTCGCCGGCATCTACAACGATGTGTTCCAGGGCACGCTGATGGCGATCGCCTCGGTGCTGGTGTTCCTGTTCGTTCTCGATTTTGGCGGCGGTCTCGGCGAAATCTCGCGGGCCATACTGGCCGCAGATCCGACATTTCTCGGCCCGTGGGGAAAGCTGACGCCTCTCGCCGCCTTGTCGTTCTTCTTCGTGTTCTCGATGGGCTCGCTCGGGCAGCCGCAGGCGGTGCACAAGTACTACATGCTCCGCGATCCGCTCCAGCTCAAATGGTATCCGCTGCTCAAGACGCTCGGCCTGGTGCTGGTGCTGCTCCTCTACTTCGGAGTGGGGGTAGGAGTGAAGGCGTTCGTCGAGAGCGGAAGAATGGCCCCGCTGGCGAGCCCCGATCAGGCGACGCCGAGCCTGCTGCTCAACGTGACGCCCATCGTGCTGGCGGCGCTGGTGTTCTCCGGAGTCGCGGCGGCGACGATGAGCGCGGCGAATTCGTTCATCAACATCGGCGCCGCTGTCGTGATGCACGATCTTCCTGTCGCTTTCGGCCGCCGCTTGAAGAACGAGCTGTTCTGGGGCCGCGCGGTGACCGTCTTGATCGCCGCAGCTGCCGCGATCACGGCGCAGCGGTCGGGGTCGATGGTAGCGTTCCTCGGGATTTTCGGCTGGGGACTGTTTGCATCGACGCTGGTGCCGGCGCTGGCGGTCGGCTTGAACTGGCAAGGTGCTACGCGGGCGGGTGCAATAGCGTCGATACTGACCGGCCTTGTAGTCACGCTAGCGCTGGAGATTGCGGCTTACAAGAAGGCTTTCACTTTTCCCGCCGGCGTCACGGCATCGGCGGTCGCGCTGGTGCTTTCGTTCCTGGTTTTCTTCCTGGTGTCATGGGTCACCCGAAGGACGGCTGCCGCATCCATAGATCCGGATGTGCGACTGGTGATGGAGCTGTAGCGGCTTACTCTGTAGCCGCTCGCGCACTCTTTGCCGGTGCGCTCTTCGCGACCTTGACCGTCTTGATGTTCACGAATTCGCGGATGCCGAATTCACCCAGTTCGCGGCCGAAGCCTGAGTTCTTGACTCCGCCGAACGGCAGACGCGGATCGGATGCTACCATGCCATTGATGAAGAGAAGACCAGACTCGATCTCCTCGACGAAACGTGACTGCTCCTTTCTTGCGTTGGTCCAAGCCGATGCGCCGAGGCCGAAGCTGGTGCCGTTGGCGATAGCGATTGCGTCGTCGAGGTTCTTCGCTCGAAAGACCGACGCGACGGGACCGAACAGCTCATCGCGCGCGGCGGGACTGTCCGGAGGGATGTCAGCCAGCACCGTTGGCGCGTAGAAATAGCCTGGACGATCGAGCCGTTTCCCTCCGGTAAGGAGTCTGGCGCCTTGCGTCACTGAAGCTCTCACCTGGGCGTCCAGCCCATCACGAATCGCACTGGTGGCGAGAGGGCCGAGCTGTGTTTTCTCATCCATTGGATCGCCGACCCGGAGGGCGCTCACTTTCGACACGAACTGAGCGAGGAACTCGTTGTAGATGTCGGCGTGCACGATGAATCGCTTGGCTGCGATGCACGACTGGCCGTTGTTGATCATCCGCGCGGTGACGGCGGTGGAGACGGCCGTCCCGAGATCAGCGCTTGGCATGACGATGAATGGATCGCTGCCGCCCAGCTCCACCACCGACTTCTTGAGGTGCTTGCCGGCAGTGGAGGCAACCGATCGTCCCGCACCTTCACTTCCGGTCAACGTGACCGCGGCGATGCGCGGGTCGGCGATGAGCCCTTCAACCAGGTCGGCTCCGATGAGCAGTGTCTGGAACACGCCCTCGGGAAACCCCGCGCGGCGAAAAACATCCTCGATCGCAAGCGCACACTGCGGAACATTCGAAGCGTGCTTGAGGAGCGCGACGTTTCCCGCCATTAACGCAGGCGCCGCAAAGCGGAACACCTGCCAGAACGGAAAATTCCAGGGCATGATCGCCAGCACGACCCCCATGGGCTGGAACGCGACCCACGCCTTCCCGCCTTCGACCTCCACCGGCTCATCGGCGAGGAACCGCTTGGCGTTCGTCGCGTAGTACCTGCAGGCGGTCGCGCATTTCTCCGCTTCACTGACAGCGGCGGCGATGGGCTTCCCCATCTCGAGAGTCATGAGCTGGCCGAGCTTCTGCTTTTCTGTCTCCAGTATCTCCGCCGCGTGCACCATGCATCGGGCGCGCTCCGGAAAGGGTGTGCGGCAATGACTGCGCGAGGCGGCAGCTGCTCTGCTCACGCATTCACTGAGGCGTTGCGGCGAAAACGGCTCGAACGTCCTGAGGGTTTGTCCCGTCGCCGGATTGGTGGTGGAAATCGCCATGCTGGAACCAGATGACGCAATTCCCGAGCTACCCTTTACATTTTTTCATGCCCATTCTGTCACGCGCGTTTCTCGTCTCGCTATTGTCGCTGGTCGCACTCGATTCGGCCTGTGCTCAGCCATCGCCCACACTTTCGGCTGCCGCCGCGCCGCCCGTTCAGCGCGAATTCAGGGCGGTGTGGGTCGCCTCGGTCCGCAACATCGACTGGCCTTCCAAGCCCGGGCTCTCGACCAAGGAGCAAAAGGACGAGCTGATCGAAATCCTCGACCGCGCGGCGGCGCTCCGGCTGAACGCCGTGGTTCTTCAGGTCAGGCCCGCGGCTGACGCGTTCTACGCCTCGACGCTGGAGCCGTGGTCGGAGTACCTCACCGGAACGATGGGCAAGGCGCCCGATCCTTACTACGACCCACTCGAGTTCGCGGTCAACGAAGCACACCGTCGAGGATTGGAGCTGCACGCGTGGTTCAATCCATACCGCGCCCGCCATCCGTCGAGCCGCTCGCCGGCATCGCGCGATCACATCAGCCGCACTCGCCCTTCGCTGGTCAAGACGTACGGCACCCACCTCTGGATGGATCCGGGAGAGCGGGCGATTCGCGAGCACTCGATCAACGTCGTGCTCGATGTGGTCAAGCGCTACGACATCGATGGCGTCCACATCGACGACTACTTCTATCCGTACAAGGAGAAGGACCGGCGCGGGAGGGTGATCGATTTTCCGGATGCGCCGAGCTGGCGGCGGTATGTCGCGTCCGGCGGGAGATTGTCGAGAGACGATTGGCGCCGCGCCAACGTGGACAGTCTGGTAAAGCAGGTCTACGAGGGAATCAAGGCATCCAAGCCGTGGGTGAAATTCGGCATCAGCCCGTTCGGCATCTGGCGTCCGGGCAATCCGCCAGGAATCGGCGGATTCGATTCGTACGCGGAGCTCTATGGGGACTCGCGCCTGTGGGTGAACAAGGGATGGGGAGATTACTTCACGCCGCAGCTTTACTGGCCGATGGATCGCGAGGACTTGAGCTACGCCGCGCTCCTCGGCTGGTGGGTGCAGCAGAACCAGACGGGGCGACACATCTGGCCCGGCAACTACAGCGACAAGGTCGGAAGCGGTGCGACCGACTGGCAGCCGCAGGAGATCCTCGATCAGATCGAGGCCACGCGCGCACAGCGTGGAGCGACCGGCAACGTCTACTTCAGCATGCGCTCCTTCATGAATGGAAGGACGGGACTTCCCGAGCGGATAGCGGCAGGCCCTTACGCCGCGAGAGCGCTGGTGCCGGCCTCACCCTGGCTCGACAACGTCGCGCCGCCAGTGCCGATCGTGCGCGCGGGTCGTGATCCCGGGAACGGCGCCGTCACGTTGAACATGCGCTCGCAGGGCGCCGAGCCGGCGTGGCTGTGGGTGATCCGCGCGCGATCAGGAACGCAGTGGACGAGCGAAATCGTGCCCGGATTCAACACCATGTATGCCTTTCCGCTGACGGTTGGTCCATCTTCGGTGGATGCGGTAGTCGTGACAGCGGTGGATCGCACCGGGAACGAAAGCGCGCCGGTGATCGTGGGGATCACTCCGGCGCGCTGCCGCGCGCCAGCGCGCCGGGCCCTACTTGTCCTCTCGCTTGAGCGAGGCGGAGTTGATGCAGAAGCGCTGATGAGTCGGGCCGGGACCGTCGTCGAAGACGTGCCCGAGGTGGGCGTCGCATTTCGCGCACATCACCTCGGTGCGTCGCATGAAGAGACTGGTGTCCGACTCCGTGCGGACATTCTCTCCGGTCACGGGCTCGGTAAAGCTGGGCCAGCCGCTTCCAGAGTCGAATTTCGCGCCAGAGTCGAATAGCGGCGTGCCGCAGCACACGCACATGTAGGTGCCTGGCTCCTTGCTCGCGTTGTACTCGCCGGTGAAAGCGCGCTCGGTTCCCTTCTGGCGCGCTATCCGGTACTGCTCGGGAGTCAGCTCCTTCCGCCACTCCTCGTCCGTCTTTTTGGTTTTCTTGTCGTCCATTTAGCCGCTCCCACCGCCGTGTTTTCGAAGATGCACCAGGTAGCAATATCGTGGGACGCGCTGGCGACGAGAAGCCGCCCGACGAATGGCAGGATTCTGTGGAACTTCATCGTCCCGGCTCATACCTTCTGCCCAATGGTAGCAAAGTCTTTGCTCGTGCTCC
>JBKKAY010000126.1:0-7580 GCA_046714195.1 Gemmatimonadaceae bacterium | reverse complement strand
AGCAGCAGGAAGATGTGCAGCATCATGTGCATCTCCTCGCCTTCCACAGCGGCCCATATGGTGCCCGCCAGGTTGACGAAGGCGTAGGCTCCCGCGGCCAGGCTCCACAGCTTTGAGCGTCGAGTCATGAAAACGATCCTCTTCTATAGAAACCCTACAGAGAACTCTACGCGCCCCGACCACTCAAAGTTACTGGGAACCACGGGCCTGCGGCCCTCCCCGGGCGCCGGGCGGGGCGAATGGGAAGGGGGCCGGCTGCAGTGGAAACCCCGCCCGGATCCAGGCCGTAGGGTCCCCACATGCCGACTCGAGCCCTCCAGCACCGCATCTGCGACCGGTGTGGTGGCTACCATTGACGGACGTTTACTGTTGACTAAACAAACTGAAACCAATAATTTCAGGAGATGCACAAGGATGTCAGGGCCTTCATCGAGCGCGTCGGCCTTCTCTGGGAGAAGGACCGCCTGCCGCGCATCGCGGGACGGATCTTCGGGCTCACCCTGATCTCCCCCGGTCCCTGTTCCCTCGACGAGATAGCAAAAACCCTCGGCGTCAGCAGGGCCAGCATCAGCAATGATGCGCGGCTGCTCGAGGGCCTTGGGTTCGTCGAGCGCGTCAGCCTCCCCGGCGACCGCAAAGTCTACTTCCAGATCACCAGCAAGAGCCTCGAGCGATCCTTCGAGACGCGCGTCGAGCGCATCGAGGAGCTCGAGCAGCTGATGGCCGACGCCAGGAAGCTGCCGATCAAGAGATCCGAGGTGCTCGATCGGATCGAGGCGCACCGCCTCGCCTACTGCTCCATCGCCGGCGCGCTCGGCAAGGTACTAACCAAGCTCAAAGCGAGGCGGAAGTCGCCTCCCAACGGACGCAACAAACGCAAATGAAGCTCAACTCCATAGAAGCCGCCGCCCTCGCGCTCACCGCGTTCTGCTCCGCCAGCGCCTCCGGCCAGGTGCGGAGCACGGCCGATTCGCTCCGCATCAGTCTCGACGACGCCATCGCCCGTGCCGTCGGCCAGAGTCAGGAAGTCCGCCTGGCACGGTCGCAGGTGCGGCTTGCCGAAGCGCAGGTGGGCACCTCCCGGTCGGGAATATTCCCGCAGCTCGACGGCCGCATCGGCTACACCCGCACCTTCGCCAGCCCGTTCTCTGGTGGCGGCGGCTTCGTCATTCCCGATTCGCTTCGCTTCGAGCCCGATCCCACCTTACCCCTCGCCGAACGCGTCGCCTACCTCGAGGACCACGCCGAGACGGCGGGGCTCGGCTCGCTCGGCTCGCTGTTCGGTGACCTACCGTTCGGTCAGGAGAACGCGTACACCGCCGCCATCACCGGCTCACAGACTCTGTTCTCCGGCGGCCGGCTCAGCGCCGGGCTTCGCATAGCAAATCAGTACCTGGAAGCCGCGCGGTTCAACCTCGAGGAAGAGACCGCCGAAATCGAGCTGCAGGTGCGCTCGGCATACTATAGGGCTCGTCTGGCGCAGGAGCTGGTGAGCATTTCGCGCGCGGCGCTGGAACAGGGCGAGCGCTTCCTGCGGTCGGAGCGTATCCGCCGCGAGGCAGGCACCGGTTCGGAGCTCGACGTGCTCCGGGCCGAGGTGTCGGTCGCCAATCTCCAGCCGCAGCTCATCGAGGCCGTGAACGCAGCCGAGGTCGCCACGCTCGATCTCAAGCGGCTGATCGACATACCGCTCGGACAGGATGTGGCGCTTACGACACCGCTCGAGGTTCCCGCCAATTTCGCCGAGACGGATGCCCCCGCGGCCATAACCGAGCAGCTTTCCCGCCGCGCGGCTGTCGCCGCGCAGGAGCGCCAGGTTGCGATCCGCGAAGCGCAGGTGCGCATCGCGCGGTCGGGATATTTTCCGACGCTCGATCTCAGCTTCACCTTTGGCAAGCAGCTTTTCCCGACCGGTGTCTTCAAGCTGAACGAGCAATGGCGCAGCGACGCCAGCGCATCGCTGTCGCTCAGCGTGCCGATCTTTCATGGCGGCCGCACGCGCGGTGAAGTGAGACAGGCCCAGGTCGCCGTCGACCAGGAGCGCCTGCGCCTCACCCAGCTTCGTGAGAACGTGCAGGTCAGCTACGAGCGCGCCCGCGGAGAGCGCGAGAGAGCGCAGTCGTCGATCGCGGCGCGGCAGCTCACCGTCCAACAGGCGCAGCGCGTCTACGATCTCACCGTGCTGCGGTACGAGCAGGGGCTCGCCAGCCAGCTCGAGGTTTCCGACGCGCGTCTCTCGCTGTTGCAGGCCCGCACCAACCTGGCGCAAGCCGTCACCGACTTTTATATCGCCAACGCCACCCTCGCCCGCGCCACCGGCGCGCGGATGTAATACCATGAGAATCACAATGACTCGTTATAGCATCGCCTCGCTCGCGCTCCTCGTTCTTCTCTCCGCCTGTGGTGGCGACAAGGAGGCGAGCGCTGCCGACAGCGCCGCGGCGGCGACAGCCCGGTCGATCGTACTCGCCCCGCAGGATCTCGCGACTGCCGAAGTCAGCGCCATTGGGACGGGACTGGTACTCACCGGAAATCTCGATCCGTCCGAGGTCGTGCAGGTACGCGCTCAGGTGCCGGGAGTGGTCAGCGGCGTGCGCGTTGACCGCGGCTCGGCGGTTCGCCGGGGAGCGGTGTTGGCGGTGATCGAGGCGCTGGGCATTCGCAGTCAGGCGGCGAGCGCGCAGGCCCAGGTTGCGGCAGCGGAGGCCCAGTTCTCGGTGGCTGCGCAAAGGCTCGACGCCTCCAAGCGCCTGTACGAGGCCGGCGCGATCTCGGCGATCGAGTACAGGACGGCACAGGCCAGCGCGGACGCAGCGCGGGCACAGGTCGCCGCGGCGCGAGCCAACGCCGCCGGCGCGGTGGAGAGCGCGAATCGTGCAACGATCACTTCGCCAATAACCGGCATCGTCAGCGCGCGCTTCGTTAGCGGCGGGGAAGCAGTGAACCCCGGTGACCCGCTGTTCACAGTAGTGGACGCCAGTGAGCTCGAGCTCGCCGGACGCATCGGCGTCCAGGACGCGGTGAGGGTGCGGGTCGGTCAGCCCGTCACTTTCTCTCTCGACGCGATGCCGAACCAGACTTTCCGCGGCCACGTCGCGCGCATCGATCCGACCGCGGATCCAGGCACCAGGCAGGTCGGCGTTTACGTGCGGCTGCTCAACGCGGGAAATCGCATCGTCGGCGGTCAATACGCGCGCGGACTCATTGAGACGGGAAGCACGGGCACCGGCATCCTGGTTCCGGAATCCGCGCTCACCAATCGCTCGGGAGACGCGGCGGTGGTGTTCGTGCTCACCGGCAACCGCGTGTCGAAGCGGTCAGTTACCGTTGGCGCGCGCGATGAAGGCACCGGACGCATCGCGGTCCTTACCGGACTTCAGGCAGGTGAACGTGTGCTCGTGAATCCGACATCGGACATCGTCGACGGCATGACAGTAACTCTGGCGGCGAATGCCTCGGCGCCTGCGGCAGCGGCGTCGGCGGGGAGGTAATCATGGCAAACGAGACCATGGGTGGAATCAGCGGCCTGGCCATCCGCCGGCCAGTCTTTACCACCATGATGATGCTGCTCCTGGTGGTGCTGGGTATGTTCGCGTACCGCCGCCTGCCGATCGATCAATTTCCCGAGGTCGACATTCCGGTCGTGTCGATCCAGACGGTGTATCCGGGCGCCAGCTCGGAGACGATCGAGCGCGAGGTCACGCGCCCTCTCGAGGAAGCTTTCAATCCCGTCGCCGGCGTGGATCGCATTACCTCGGTCTCGCTCGAGGGAGTGTCGCAGGTGGTCGTCGAGTTCGACCTCGGTGTCGATGTAGATGTCGCATCACAGGACATTCGCGCCAAGATCGAAGGCATCCGTGCCAATCTCCCCGAGGAGATGGAGGAGCCGATCGTCCAGAAGTTCGACCCTGCCGCGCAACCGATCCTGTCGCTGGCGCTGGCGTCGAACACGCAATCCATCGACCGCCTCACCGTGCTGGCTGACGAGTCCATCCGCCGCCGTCTCGAGAGTGCGCGCGGCGTTGGAGAGGTCCGTATCGCGGGTGGCCTGGAGCGCGAGATACGCGTGAACCTGCTCCCAACCCGACTTCAGGCGTTGGGCGTCACGGTGCCGGACGTCATGGCGGCGCTGCGCCAGCAGAACCTGGAAGTTCCCGCCGGCCGCGTCGAGAGCGGCGCCACCGAGCAGCTCGTACGCGTCACCGGGCGTATCACTGATCCGGCGCAATTCGCCGAGGTGATCGTGGCGACCCGTGACGGACAGCCGGTGCGTCTGCGCGATGTGGCCCGCGTCGAAACCGGAACCGAGGAGGAGCGGTCGATAGCACTGGTCGATAACCGCCGCGCGGTGACGATGGACATTCTCAAGGTCTCCGGCGCCAATACAGTGGATGTGGCCGACGCGGTGCTCGGCGAAGTCGAGAAGGTGCAGTCCACGCTCCCCGAGGGGACGACGCTCAGCGTCATTCGCGACAACTCGGTCTTCATCCGGCAATCGGTAACCGACGTCATCGACGAGCTGCTGCTAGGCGCCCTGCTCACGATCATCATCGTCATGCTCTTCCTGAACGACTGGAAGGCAACGGCTATTACCTCCCTGGCATTACCGGTCTCGGTGATCTCGTCGTTCATCATCATGGACATGCTGGGCTTCACGCTCAACGTGCTGACGCTGATGGGACTGTCACTGTCGATCGGAATCCTGATCGACGACGCGATCGTCGTGATCGAGAACATCGTGCGCCACCGCGAGAAGGGAGAGAACCATTTTACGGCGGCCGCTCGCGGCACGCGCGAGATCTTTCTCGCCGTCATGGCGACCACGCTGTCCATCGTCGCGGTGTTCGTGCCGGTCGCCTTCATGGGCGGTATCATCGGCCGCTTCTTCTATCAGTTCGGCGTGACGGTGGCGTGGGCGGTGCTCGTGTCGCTCTTGGTCTCCTTCACGCTGACCCCGATGCTTGCCGCATGGTGGGGTGTGAATCCGCACGTGCACGGCGCGCAAGGCGGAAACGTCCTGACGCGCAACATCGCCAAGTTCAACGTCTGGTTCGACAGGCAGGCGGCCAAGTATCGCGGCGTGATCCGGTGGGCGCTGTCGCACCGAAAGACGACGCTGGCGATTGCCGCGGCGAGCTTCATCGGCGCGTTCATGCTGTTTCCGTTCATCGGCGGCGGGTTCATGCCTGATTCCGATGACTCGGAGTTCGTGGTGCTCTTCGAGACGCCCGAGGGATCCAGCCTCAGCTACACGCGTGGAAAGGCCGAACAGTTGATCGGCGCAATCGGCGGTCTCGACGGCGTGAAGTACACCTACACCACCGTCGGCGCTGGTGCGACCGGAACGGTAAACTCCGGAAACATCTACGTCGCGCTGAAGAAGCCCAGCGAGCGCGAGCGGTCGCAGGAAGAGCTGATGGACGCGGCGCGCGCTCAGCTGACGCGTCTGCACGGTGTCGACGTGCAGGTGCTCCTCGCCGGCGGTCTCGGGGGGGCTGTCGCGCCGCTCCAGGTCGAGATTCGCGGTCCCGACATTCGGGAGCTCCAGCGCATCTCCAGCGAAGCGATGGTAGCGATCGAGAAGATTCCGGGCGTCGTGGATGTACAGTCGTCCCTGGGAGCGCCAAAGCCGGAGCTCCGCATCATCGTCGACCGCGACGTCGCCAACCAGATCGGCGTGGACATCGGGCAGATCGCGACGACCATTCGTCCTCTCCTCGCCGGTCAGGTCGCTACGCGCTGGGAAGATCCAACGGGTGAAGAGCGCGACGTAGTGGTGCAGGTGCCGCCCGAGCTGCGCCGCACGGTGCAGGATATCGCGGCTATTCCCGTCGCCACTTCCGAGGAGGTGAACGACATCCCGCGACTGGTGCCGTTGTCCGACATCGCGCGCATCGAAGTGGGAACGGCGCCGGCGCAGATCGACCGCAAGGGTCTCGAGCGCGTCGCCACCATCGGCGGCAACACTTCAGGGATAGCGATCTCCGAAGCTTCGACCGCCATCCAGAAGGAGCTCGACAAGATCAAGATGCCGGCCGGGTATTCGACCCGGCTCGGCGGCGAGACCGAGCAGCTGGCGGAGACCGCGGGCTACGTGCTCGAGGCGATAGCACTCGCCGTCATTCTGATCTTCCTGATTCTGGCGTCGCAGTTCGAGTCGTTCACGCAGCCGTTCGCGATCATGCTTTCGCTCCCGCTCTCGCTGGTGGGAGTTCTGCTGGCGCTCCTCATCACCGACAGCACGCTCAACATGATGTCGATGATCGGCGTGATCATGCTGATGGGACTGGTGACGAAGAACGCCATCCTGCTGGTGGACAACGCCAACGAGCGCCGCGGAAAGGGCGTTGCTAGATTCGACGCCCTGGTGGAGGCGGGTGCTGTGCGTCTTCGTCCGATCATGATGACGACGCTGGCGATGATCTTCGGCATGCTCCCGATCGCGCTGGCGATGGGAGAGGGCGGAGGCTTCCGGGCGCCGATGGCGCGCGCGGTGATCGGCGGTCTGATCACTTCCACCATGCTCACTCTATTGGTGGTGCCTGTGGCTTACACCTACTTCGACGACGCGGGTGAGTGGATCAAGCGGCGCTTCATCTCGCGCGAACACGAGGCCGAGATAGAAGCCGAGCGCAAGGCATCGCAGGGCGAGCCCGCGGCGGCGTAGCTCACTCGGAGAATCCGGTGGCCAGCACGCCTAGACGTGCTGGTCCAGGAGGATCGTGTTTCCATCCGGATCGACAACCATGAAGCTGGCGGGGCCGGTGGAGCTTTCGTCGGCTTCGGTGATCATGCTCACGCCGCAGGTTTCCGGCTCGTTACCGCGGTCGTGACTGGTACGCCCGGCCGAGCTCACCGGCTAATAGCAGGACTCCTGCGTCCAGAAGCAGGAGAGCCGTGGGGGCCATGAAGCCGAGATAAACGATCTGCAGAATCGCCGTGGAAAGCGGGATGAGCGCGGCAATTCCGAGCAGCGCGCGACGGCGCACGATGAACAGTGGCGTCACTGAGATCGCAAGGAGAGCCGCGATTACCAGGCTTGTCCCGACAAAGACCCACAACGCTGCCATCAGCGGCTGTAAAGCCGTTGGCGCCTGTGACACGATGTATGAATACGCCTGGAAATGAACGCCGGCCGTAAGGAAGAGACGAAGGCCCGTGGCAAGACTACGCTGCTCGGGGATTCGGGAAGCCGGACCCGCAGCGAAGATCGCCGCACTTTCCTCGCTGGTTTGACAGAAACCTGAAACAAAGCCAAGTTTGGTGCGTATTGATAAACAATAAGGCTCTTAGCGATATCCGATATCCGGGGGTGTCTCCAAGGGGCCCTAACTCCGGAACTGAGGAAGGCTCGTGTCTCGACCGTACCCTGACGCACTGGCGGTATCGCGGAAAGTCCTCCGCGTCGTGATCAAGCTCAATCTGCTGATGGGCGTCCTCATCCTGGCGCTCCTGATCGCCAGCCTCGTTGCCGAAGGCCCGGTGATGGGAGCTCTGGGCGCCAAACCCAGCTCGACGCTCTACCTGGGTATGCGTCTGATCATGGTGATAGGAATTTTCTCGGTCCCACTCGCCCACGT
>JBKKAY010000125.1:0-4709 GCA_046714195.1 Gemmatimonadaceae bacterium | reverse complement strand
TTGAAGCGTGTGCCCCGTTTCCGTTTGTGTGCGAGGTCTTGAGCTCGCCCACCAGGTCGAGCAGGGCATGACTGCCGTGAAAGAGCTGTGTAGACGCCATGCTCATCTGCTCGCAGGCGGCGCTCTGCTCTTCGGTTGAGGCGCTGACCTGCATCGCCGCCGTGGCGTGGCTTTCGGCGGTACGTGAGATCAGCCCGAGGTTGGACGCGGCGGAATCGACGGCGCGAGCGTTCTCTCCGGCGGCGGCGGTCACCGTCGCTGCGGCTTCACGCGTGCGCTGCGCCGCGGCGAGAATCGTGGATAGTGCGCTCGAGAGCTCATGGCTCACCCGCTCGATCTCCGCAACCTGGACCACGCCCTGTTCCATCGCTCGCGAAGTAGCGAACACGCGGGTCGTCACGCTCTCCGTGAGCTTGACCACGTCATCGGCCGCGGCCTGGGTCTGGTCGGCGAGCTTGCGCACTTCGCCGGCGACGACCGCAAAGCCGCGTCCCGCTTCTCCAGCCCGAGCCGCTTCGATTGCGGCGTTGAGCGAGAGCAGATTCGTCTGCTCGGCGATGCGGCTGACCGAGACGACGAACTTGTTGATGTCACCGGCGGTCGTGTTGAGCTCACGGACTTCCGCCGCTGCCTGCTGCACGATCGATCGAACGTCGAGCAAGATTCTCAGGGCGCGCTCGACGTCGAGGCGCTTGGAATCGGCCTCGGCTTCGATCGCTCCAGCCAGTCCATGAACTTCCTGTGCGCCGCCGACGAGGTTGTCCCCGCGCGTGCGGATTCCGTCCAGAGCCTCGTTCACCTGACGGAGCTGCGCGACCTGGGACTCGGCGCCGTGCGAAACCTCTTCCACGGCGTCCCCGACCTCGCCCGCCGATGCCGAAATCTGCTTGGAGGCAGAGGCCAGCTCGCTGGCGGACTGGGCGACTTCATCGGCCATCTTTGCGGCGCCTGAAGCAATACGCGACAGCGAATCGCTGGCGTGGTTCATTGCGTTCGCGAGGGTCCTGAACTCCCCCGGCATTTCGCCTTCGCTCCGCTCCTGCAGGTTGCCGTGACTCAGCTGTACCGCATGCCGCACGAGCAGGCGCAGTGGCCGGCCGACGGCGCGTCCGGTGCGGAGCATGATCACGATCGCCAGCATAGTCGCGATTGCAATCACCGACAGAAGTATGCGCGACCGGAGGAGGGATTTTGCGTGAAGGTTGTTCGCCATCTGGGCGAGCTGTCCGGCGCGCGCGCGCTCGAGACCGCTGACCTGATCGAGAAGCGGCGACACCATTTTCCGCGCGTTCTCCGCTTCCACCCGGGCTTCGTCAAGCCGCCCAAGGTCGGTCAGGCGGTGGGCGAGCGCGAAACCGGACTCAACGCGGGCCAGTGTCGTATCGATTGCGACCGTTCGCACGATCTGATCGGTGAGCTGATCCTGTCTCGATCCGAACCGGCGCTGGAGCTTGTGCGCTTCCCAGCCCAGGCGCCGGAATTCAGCTTCGGATTTCGAGTCCTGATCGCTCAGATACGTATTGGCGGCCTGGATTTCCTGGGTGATGGTATTGGAGAAATCCGATGCGCGTTTGGCGTCGTGTTGCGCATCGTCCAGAGCAATCGCGACCTCATCCGCCATCCGGGACATGGAGACCCAGCCCACGATTCCGGCGGTGAGCATGAGGATGACGAGCAGGGAGAATCCCGCCGCCAGAACCTGTCTGATGGTGCGAAAGCGCAGCGGATTGTTCATCGGGAAGCCGCCACTTTGAGCCGTCCGTTCTGGACACGCCCGACACGGAACCTGATTCCGACGGGATCACCCGTCTCCTCGAAGTAGGCCGGGCCGGTGAGACCAGCGACCGCCGTCTCCTCGGTGAGCGAGCGGAGGTAATCACGGACCGCCCTCCGATCGCTGCCCACCTCTCTCAGTGCCTGTGCCACCAGCTTCGTCGCGTCATAGGCGAGGGCGGCGTGAGCTTCCGGGTCGACGTTGAACTTGCGCCGGAATGCTGCCACGAACGCGCGCGCCGCGGGAGTCGGATCTTCGCGGGTGAACGACATGCCGATGTAGGCTCCTTCGGAAGTCGCGGTATCAGCGATCACGCCCTGCCACCCGTCGCCGCCGATGAACGTCGCGTCGAATCCCTGCCGCTGCGCTTCGCGAAGGATCTTGAGCGCCGATGGCACCCGCCCCGCCACGAACACCACCCGGGGCTTCTTGGTCCGCAGATAGGTGATGTAGGGCTCGACGGTCGAAATGTCGGCGTTGATGGGATCTATGCTCACGATCTCGCCGCGGAACGAGCGGCGAAAGGAGTCAGCGAGGCCGCGGCCATAGCTGTGGTTTTCGTAAAGAATGGCCGCGGTCGGGGGACCGCTCTTGTCCCGCATGCGTGACGCGAACTCGGCCAGCGCGATTCCGTTCAGCGAGTCGCTCGAAATGATCCGGAACACCCAGCTGGAGATGCCGGTGAGATCGGGCGAGGTGGCGCTGGTGGCGACCGCCACGAGCCTGCCGTGGTAGATCGGCGCGGCCGAGAGCATGCCGGAGGAATTCACGTGTCCGATCACGGCGCTCACGGCCGGATTCGACACGAACTCCTGTGCGATCGTCGCGGCCTGAGATCCATTGCCGGTGTCATCGCGATCGATCACGTGCAGGGGCCGGCCGTTGATGCCGCCCGCCTCGTTGATCTCGTCGACGGCCAGCTGGATGCCCTGCAGGTTCTGGAGGCCGTAGCCCTCCTTCCATGGGCCGGCCGCACCGACGACGAACGGCTCCGTTTTTCCCGCGCATCCTGCGAGCGCCAGAAAGACGAGCGCCTTGATTGCTTTGCCCAACGATTCCCCCTCGATCCCCAGGACCTGTGACCTCTGTATGCATTGACGAGGTCCGAGCGGGGGCGGTCACGCATTTCCGGAGGGATTCGACCACCATTGGTACCCATTCTGCCCTCTCCCCTCGGAAGACTGGCTCAAGGAGCTGATTGCCGAGAGAAAGCGGGCGCAGCGCCAGGCCTCCGACGTCAGATCCGCGGATCCGGGTGTTACTCGGTTCGAGAAGGCTCGTTAACAGGGTAACCGGAGTTTCCGCTTTTCCCTCTTGCAGGCCTGACGCATGACGTTCCGCACCCTTGTTCCAATAGCGCTGATCGTTTCTGGAGCCTTTGCACTCGACGCACAGGAAGTGCGGGTCGAAGTCGTGAAGCACGCCGATGGCCGGCCTATTCCCGGGACACTGCTCACGCTTCTGAGCGAACGCGATTCTACACAGCTCGGCAGGTTCAGCGACCAGAACGGACGCGCCACGTTCAGGACCCCACGGCGCGGTGGCTATCGCATCCGCGCTGAAAGAGTCGGTTACGACACCTGGACGTCAGTGATGCTGGTGCCATCGGCCTCTCCAATCAGGGTGCGGGCAGGCATGAAGCTGCGGAGCCTGCGGCTGCCACCGGTCACCGGAAAGGGTGAAACGCATTGCTCCAACCTCGGCGAGCAGGCAACCGCGACCGGAGACATATGGGGTGAGATTCGAAAGGCGCTCTCCGCCAACAAAGTCACGGAAACTCAGGGATTGGTTTCGCTCGACATCGAGGGCTACGATCGGGTACTCGACTCGGCCGGGAACGTGGTTACGGAGCGGACCGATCGACGCCGGGCCAACACTCTTGAGCCGCAAAAGGGCGTTGATTCACCGGCGTTCAAGGTTCCTGACGCCGTGAGTCTGCTTTCGCAGGATTTCGTCGGTACACATTGTTTCTCGTCCGTCCGCGGCTCCGGGGCGGAGAACGGTCTGCTCGGTCTCGAGTTCAAGCCGGCGCAGCTCGGCAACAAGGCGGATTTGAGTGGAGTCCTCTGGCTCGATCCGACGACGTATTCCCTCCGCCACCTCGCCTTTGATTACGTGAATGTGCCAGCTTCGGCCCGTGCAGCGCGCGCAACGGGACGCGTGGACTTCCAGCCGCTCGCCGGCGGAGAGTGGATAGTCTCACGCTGGCGGATCCGGACTCCGCGGAGTGAGAGTGGGGGAGTAGCGCGCGCCATTGGTGCGGCCCACGCTGAGCCCACCCCCGAGATTATCGTCGCCGCATCGGATGGCGGCGGAACGCGCATCACGGGCTCCGTTTTCGACGGCACCACCGGCAGACCTCTGCCCGGCGTTTCGATCACCACCACGTCGGGACGCTACAGGGCATCGACGAATGCCGGCGGGGGATATGAGCTCGTCGTTGAAGGCGATTTCGTAGACACGCTTGTGTTCGATCATCCGCGCCTTCGACTGCTTCGGGTTCCTCGCGTAAGGCCCGTGTCTGTCAGGAGTGGCGGACGTACCCAGCTCGCCATCATGATCCCGTCGATCGCCGTGCTCCGGCAGGCGTTGTGTCCGGCGCAGGGCCGCCAAAGCCAGCCGGCAGGAGTCGCTGTCGGGTATGTGCATGATGCGTTCGGCAAGCCGATCGCGAATGCGCGGGTCTCCGCCTCGTGGCAGGAGCTCTGGACCGAAGAGAAGGGAAGGCTCGTGGCATCGAGGCAGCAGCGAACTGTTGATACGCAGACGGCCGCCGATGGCTCCTACCTATTGTGCGGCTTCACGCGTGATACCCGCGTCAATCTCGGCGTCTCGGTCGATGGCACGCCGCGGGCAGAAGAGACGATTCCTTTTCCGCGAAGCATGGTGCTCGAGCGCGACTTCAGGATCCCCGCGCGGTAGCTGAGTCGGAAAA
>JBKKAY010000124.1:0-3309 GCA_046714195.1 Gemmatimonadaceae bacterium | reverse complement strand
TGTATCTAAAGCCAGTTTCGTCCAACGCTGAGCACATGATGTCGCGTCGAGCGCGGTACTCGAGCGCGAGATGGTTGTAGTAGTCGGCATCGAAAGCCATGCCAACAGCACCCGCAGCTTGCAACGGGGCAGGTGCTCCGACCGTCAGGAAGTCGTGAACCTTCCGTATCGGTGAGGTGAACTCGAACGGCGCAATCGCATAGCCAAGCCGCCACCCCGTGCACGAAAAAGTCTTCGACAATCCGGAAATCGTGACAGTCCTCTCGCGCATTCCCGGCCAGGTCGCCAGCACATGATGACCGCCCGCATACCGGATGTGCTCATAGATCTCGTCCGTGATAGCGATCACGTCGTACTTCTGACACAGCTCCGCTATCAGCGAAATCTCTTCGCGAGTAAAAACCCGCCCGGTAGGATTGTGCGGCGTGTTCACCACGATCGCGCGCGTCTTGTTCGAGAACGCAGCCCGCAGCTTGTCGGGATCGAGCTTCCAATCTGGAGCCTCCAGCGGCACGAACACCGGTTTCGCTCCCGCGAGAATCGCGTCCGGCCCATAGTTCTCGTAGTACGGCTCGAAGATGATCACCTCGTCGCCCGGATCGATCAGCGCCAGGAACGTCGCCGCCATCGCCTCCGTTGCGCCACAGCAGACCGTGATCTCCCGGTCCGGATCCACGTCCATGCCGTACCACGTTCGATACTTCTCGGCGATCGCCAGCCTGAGCGCAGGACTTCCCCAGGTGATAGCGTACTGGTTGATGTCGCCGTGGATTGCGGCGCACGCCGCGTCCTTCATCGGCACGGGCATCGGGAAATCGGGGAAGCCCTGCGCGAGATTGATCGCTCCGTACTGGTTGGCGATCCGCGTCATCTCGCGGATCACCGACTCGGTGAAAGTGCTCGCTCGCAGGGCGGTGCCAGTTCGCATGCCTACCTCGTTATCACCTCGATGACTCCTGCCGGATATCCCGTCCCGAATCTCGTCGTCGCGTCTGAACCGCTCAGGAAGCGGATCGCTCTGATTTCGTAGACCGACATCGATCTGAGACTGGTGATATCGCCGTAACGCTGGCCGTCGACAAACACCGCTGCGTAAGCGTTCGCGCTGTTAATCCCGCTCGGATCCAATGTATTCTGCCCGCGAGATCTCAGCCAAATCGGACGAATCCCATGAATCAAATCGTACGCGTTCGCCGCCGAGGAGTTGAGGATCTGCTCCGTCGTGATCACGCTGGGGTTCCCACCCGGCCCCGGGGTGATAGCCGGGGAACACGCGATCACAGCCGCGGTTGCAATCAGATAATGGTGTCTGGCCGGCATAGGTCCCCCAACAACCAATCGCAGTAGGATCAAGAACCTGCTATCGCCCGCCGATCTTCGCCAGCGCCGCCCGGATCAGATCCGGCGCGGCCAAGCCACCACCGCCCGCGTCCAATGCCGCCCTCACTCCGCGATCCGCCTCGACGGTGTTGTAGCCGAGTGATACCAGCGCCCGAAGCGCATCATCCGCAGCCGCGCTCGCGGGTGCGGTGCCCGGCGCACCACTGCCGTCACCCAGCCCGTCCAGCTTGTCACCCAAATCCAGGATCAGCCGCTCCGCCTTCTTCCGCCCCACACGCGGAACGCTCTGGAGGGTCGGAATATCCTTCTCGCGAATCGCTCTGATCAGCCTCGTCGCCGAGAGCGCGGACAGAAGCCCGATCGCCAGCGACGGACCCACGCCGTTCGCCGTCAACAGCTTCTCGAACAGGCGCTTCTCGAACACGCTCACGAACCCGAACAGCTGCCAGGAATCTTCCTTGACCACCAGCGATGTATGGAGCGACACATTGTCGCCCGCGCGCGGGAGGGTCTCGTACACGCCCAAGGGAATCGTGAGCTCGTAGCCGATCCCACCAGAGGTCAACACCTCGATGGTGTCGATATCCTTGGACACCAGCTTTCCCGTCAGCTGCGAAATCAACGCTCCAACCTCGCCTCGGCGCGCAACATCAGCTCACGCGGGATCGACTGAATCGGCGGAAGATCGGGCGCCAGCGCATAGCAGAGCGCCGCTGCCACTCCGTCCGCGGCGTCCGTCGGCTGCGGCGCCGACTTGAGTCTCAACAAACTCGCCACCATGAATTGCACTTGCAGCTTGGTCGCAGCTCCGGTGCCGGCCACCGCTTTCTTGATCTCAGACGGCGGATACTCATGGATCTCGAGCCCCGCCTGCGCTCCGGCGAGCAGGATCACGCCACGTGCATGACCCAGCACGACAGTGGTCCGCACGTTTCGCGCGTAGAAGATGTCTTCGATTGAAAGAACGTTGGGCGAATGCCGGCGAATGAGCTCGACGATCGCATCGTGGATGTCCGCCAGCCGCTGCGCCAGAGGATCGCGGGGCTTGGTTCGGATCACGCCGCACTCGATGAGCGCCAGGGGATTCCGCCCTTCCTTCCGAACTATGCCGTAGCCGGTGACCGCCGTGCCGGGGTCGATGCCGAGTACCACCTTCGGAGGGGAATCACGCACCCGACATCTGCTCGACGTCCATGTCGAAATTCGCAGCCACTTTCTGCACGTCGTCCAGATCCTCGAGCTCCTCGAGCAGCTTCACCAGGTGCTCGGCGTTCTTCCCCTCGACGTGTGTCGTCGTTTTTGGAATGTGTGCGACCTCGGCCTCCACGATTGCGTACCCGGCCGCCTCGAGCGCTTTCTGCACCGCGTGCAGAGAATGCGGATCGGTCGTCACCACGAACTGATCGCCCTCGGCCCCGAAATCCTCCGCTCCCGCATCGAGAGCGGCCTCGAGCACCTTGTCCTCCTCGTACTTGGAGCCATCGATGTAGATCTGCCCTTTTCGCTCGAACAGATACGACACCGAGTGAGTGGAGCCGAGGTTACCGCCGAGCCGGCTCAGCCGGTACCGGATGTCAGCCACCGTGCGCGTAGGGTTGTCGGTGAGCGTGAAGATCAGAATCGCCACACCGCCCGGACCATAGCCCTCGTAGGTGACCTCGGTGTAGTGCACGCCGTCGAGATCGCCGGTCCCCTTTTTCACCGCCCGCTCGATGTTCTCCTTCGGCATGGACTTGGCCTTGGCCGCTTCGATCGCTGTGCGCAGCCGCGGGTTACCAGCGGGATCGCCACCACCCAGCTTCGCGGCCATGGTGATCTCGCGAATGAGCTTGGTGAACTGCGCGCCGCGCTTGGCGTCGGTCGCCGCCTTGTAATGCTTTATCTGTTTCCACTTACTGTGACCGGCCATGATCAGGCTTGGTATGGGTGAGGATTGGGGCGAGGATGCGTCGCCGACTGAGGCGGATT
>JBKKAY010000123.1:0-3544 GCA_046714195.1 Gemmatimonadaceae bacterium | reverse complement strand
CGGGTGATGACCAGGAGGCAGCCCACCGATGTCGAGCTGACGGATCTCAGGTTCGCCTGGCGCGCCGTCGGGAGCGTCAAATCGAACGCGATCGTGCTGGCGCGCGATGGCGCCACGATCGGGATCGGCGCCGGGCAGATGTCACGCGTGGATGCGGCGTTCCTCTCAGTGTACAAGGCCCGGCTCGCGGGCCACGACACCAAGGGATCCGTCATGGGCTCCGACGCGTTCTTTCCCTTCAAGGACGGCGTCGAGCAGGCAGCCGAGGCCGGCGTGTGCGCGATCGTCCAGCCCGGCGGCTCGGTTCGCGACGAAGAAGTGGTAGCGGCCGCCAACGAGCACAACATTGCAATGGTCTTCACCGGCAAGAGGCAGTTCCGGCATTAGCCCGCCGCTCGTATCTTGAGCCCTGGAGGGTTGGCAGAATGGCTATTGCACCAGTCTTGAAAACTGGCGCCCGCAAGGGCTTGGGGGTTCGAGTCCCTCACCCTCCGTCACCACCCACCCGCGAGGCCGCGCCGTATGGCTGACTTCACCAAGGAATGGATCGACCACCTGAAGACCCAGATCGCGGGCCGCATGACCGTCGTCGCGGACAAGATGGACCCGCAGATCTACGACGAGCTAGTCACCGACCTCGCCTGGTTCACTTTCCGCTTCGCCAAGGACCCGGATACCAAGATGCGCAAGGTTTTTCGCTGAGAGCTCCGGCGTCGCGGCACTAGATTCGCCGTAGAGTGGCCGAAGGGCGCTTCCTGCGGGAGTCCCGACTGCCGAACGAGGAGAGCTGAGTGGCGAAATGCGAGGTCTGCGGAAACGATTACGACAAGTCGTTCACCGTCACGATGAAGGGCAAGTCCCACACGTTCGACTCGTTCGAGTGCGCCATTCACGCGCTGGCGCCCAAGTGCGCCCACTGCGGCTGCCAGATCATCGGACACGGCGTCGAGAGCAAGGGAACGTATTATTGTTGTGCGCACTGCGCGACGCTGTCGGGCGTGAGCGGACTTGATGACCGCGTTTAGCACGGAGGAACAGACGTGAAATGGAAGAGTCGGCGCGATCCTGACGGAAAGATCGGTGACGAGCGGGTGCGGACGAAATTCGCCTGGACCCCCATCGACGCCGATGATGGCTATACCTACTGGCTGAGTCCGATCGTGGTTCGTGAAAAGCTCCTGCCCAAGATCGGTCGGGGCGGGTTCGAGGACGAGAAAGAGGCCTGGGAGGTCGTCGAGGCGAAACCCATCGCCGGTGAGAGCAAGAAAAAGAAGAAGTAGCCTTCCCTTTTCTTTTCTCTGCCGCCTGTAACGATCGACCTCAACGCCGACCTCGGCGAGGGATCCGGGAAGTCCCGCCTCGCCGAGGATGCTTCCCTGCTCGACCTCATCTCCTCGGCCAACATCGCCTGCGGCTTTCACGCCGGCAACGCCTTCTCCATGCGTGAGACTGTGATCGCCGCCAAACAGCGTGGCGTCGCCATCGGAGCGCACCCGTCGTATCCCGACATCCACGGATTTGGAAGACGTGAACTTGGCCTCGAGCCGTCACAGATCGCGCGGCATGTGTCAGTCCAGATCGCCGCGCTGAGAGATGTAGCTACTTCGGTCGGCGCACACGTCTCTTACGTGAAGCCGCACGGAGCGCTGTACAACCGCGCTGCTGGTGACGCCGGTGTCGCTAGCGCCGTTGCGGACGCAATAGGGAAAATAGATTCGAAGCTGGTTCTCCTGGGACTGGCCGGCAGCGAGATGATGCACGCTGCCGGGCGGGCCGGAATCAGGTTCGCGGCGGAGGCATTCGCCGACCGCGCTTACACGCCCGAGCTGATGCTCGTACCGCGCGACCGTCCGGGAGCCGTGATCGATGACGCAGCGACGGCAGCTCGTGTGGCGCTCAGCGTGGTCCAGAACCGGTCCATAAGAACATGGGATGGCGTCGATCTTCCGGTGGAAGCCACTTCGTTGTGCGTGCACGGCGACAACCCTAACGCCCTGCCGATACTCCGCGCCGTGCGAGCCGCGCTCGAGTCAGCAGGAGTTCGCATCGCGAGCTTCGCATCGTGACTGCGATCAAGGCACATCCGCTGGGAGATTCCGGCATCGCCCTCACGTTTGGCGCCGACCGAAATCAGGATCTGCTAAGACGAATTCATGCGTCGGCCGCGGTGATCGGGTCAGCAAACATCGTCGCGGTCGAGGATGTCGTCCCTTCGTACCTCTCGATCGCGGTGTTCTATGATTGTCTCGAGCGATCCTACGAGGAGCTGGCCGCCGAGCTGGTCGCCCTCTGCGAGAAGCCCGCTGACGCCGGCGCCTCGACCGCGCCCGGACGAGAGCACGTGCTGCCCGCCCGATACGATGGCATCGACCTCCCCGAGGTCGCCGCCGCGACGGGGCTCTCCACCGAGGAAGTCATCGAGCGCCACAGCGTCCGGGTGTATCGCGTCGACATCATCGGGTTCGTGCCGGGCTTCGCCTATCTCAGCGAGCTCGATGAATCGCTCGAGCTCCCGCGCCGTCCTCAGCCGCGGCCACGCATCGCCGCCGGCAGCATAGCGATTGCCGGTAGGCAGACCGCCGTCTATCCGCTGGTGACGCCGGGAGGCTGGCACATCATCGGGAGCACCGACGCAGTGATGTTCGATCCTTTCAGAGACGAGCCGTCGCTCCTGCGCGCGGGCGACACTGTCCGCTTCGAGCCCGTGAAATGATCACGATCACCCGTGCGCCGCCGTACCTCACCGTGCAGGACGACGGCCGGAAGAGTTCGCGCGCGGCCGGAGTTCCGCGCGGCGGCGCAATGGACCGGTTCGCGCTCGCGGCGACGAACGCGGTGGTCGGCAACGCACTCACTGCGGGGGCGCTCGAGTGGGGGCTCGCCGGCGGATCGCTGCGCTTCGACTCCGAGGTGACCCTCGCGCTGGGCGGCGCTTTCGTTGCGGCTACCCTGGCTGGAGGGCCGGTCGCTCCCTTCACCACGCTTCGCGCGCGCCAAGGCGATGAGCTCGTCGTCCACCAGGTCGATTCGGGTCGATTCCTTTACCTAGCCTTTCACGGTGGAATCGATGTACCGATCGTGCTCAACAGTCGCTCGACCTATTTGCCGGGAAAATTCGGCGGCTTCGAGGGGCGTCTCCTTCGTCACGGGGATTCACTCCGAGTCGGAATGCCGCCTGGACGGGCACCGGAGACAGGGTTTCACGCGCCCGGAGAGCTCACCCCATCGTACACCGCCGCGGTCGTGCACGTCACGCGCGGGCCACAGGCGGAGCTCTTCGACGACGCCGCGTGGCAGACCTTCCTCGCTGAGGATTACAGGGTGGCGAGCGCCTCGGACCGAACCGGTTACCGGCTCGAGGGCCGCGCTCTCCCCAATCCAGCCGCGACGCTTCCGTCCGAGCCCAGCTGTCAGGGCGCCATTCAGGTCTCCGGCGACGGCAGGCCGATCGTGCTGATGGCGGACGCACCGACGGTGGGAGGATATCCGAAAATCGCCGTGGTGTCCGACGCGGATCTTCCCATCATGGCGCAGCGGCAGCCCG
>JBKKAY010000122.1:0-7138 GCA_046714195.1 Gemmatimonadaceae bacterium | reverse complement strand
GGCGGCTTCGGGGGGATCCATCAGAAACTGCTCGACGCGCTGAACGGGAACTAGGCGGGTCACGGTCCAGCGCCGGCGGTAGCGACAATCTTGCAACCGCTGGCCCGAGCGGTGATTTGGTTTAGCGGGGGCGTCGCGGCCTATCCACTCGGGGTACTTGACGGGCAGGATTCCAGGGTGAATCTGCAGACGCACCCGCGGGTCGGCGGCTCCCCTTTGGGGTTGGAGTTCGATTCCAAACCCCGCCACCCGCTCGTTGATCTGTCCTCTGGGCGATCAGGTCCAACATTTCGTTCACATCATGCCCGGCGCGGGGATATCAGGGTCAGCAGCTCCCGACATCGGACGAAACTGCAGTCCCGTCACGTACGCGGAAGTCTTGTTGCCCATCATGAACGCTTTGGCGGTCTCGGCGTAGAAGCGTCGCGCATCGCTGACAGTCCGGCGACCTGCAACAATGTCGTTCGCGAGGTTGAGAGCAAGAAAATTCATGGCCTCCTTGTCGCAGCGGGCGGATATCTCACCCTTGGTGCGCTCCACGATCACGCTTCCATCGTATTCCGCGAGTTGATCGAACAAGGGAGGGGGAACCCGGTAGTCGACGAACTGCTCCAGCAAATCGGTGTGCTGCTTGGGAAAAGAATGCGGGACTTCCTCGCGGTAGACGATCGTTCTCTTCCAGGGACCGTTGTTGTGCCAGATCAGCATCGATGCGGTCGTTTCCTGAGGCGGTCCGTACTTTTGTATCATTTCCCTGGCCACCATGCGCGGGGTCTCCGGCCAGCCGGCAACCATCGTGGTGGCATCAACCCGTCCGCCCACAGTCCCCCTCGTGGGCGCGCAGGCGACGTTGGCAAGCGTGGTAAGGGCGATCAGCGTTCCGAGAATCGTTTTCATTGTTGGTCACCTCCGTGACTCTGGACAGGTATTTCACCGCAGCGGGCCGCCGCGTTCGCGATCGGACGTCTACGTAACCGCGGGGAGGGGAGCGTCTCTGCGTAGTCGCGCGAAGACCCAGCCGAGTATCAGGCCGTAGAGGAGGTGGCCGGCGAGACTTCCCATGGCGACCGGCCGCATCGGGGGCATTTTCAGTGAGGCGAACGGCTCCATCCCGAGCAGCACGGGCATCAGTATCAGCGCGCCGAGCACCCACCAGAGCGCGCCCCACGCTGCGCCCCAGCCGAGTCCCGTCGCAGGTGAGTGCACGCGGCGGCCGAGGAAAAGGCCGAAGAGCCCTCCGATCACCGCGCTGTTGAAGAGATGGTATAGCCAGCCGATCAGGAGACTGTCCGACCTGACCACCATGGCGACCATCGCCATCATTGGCATCTCATCGCCGCCGGGTGCAGGCGCTTTCATCATCTGCATCATCAGGCCGAAAACCAGCCCGCCGGCGATCCCCGCCAACGCGCCGTCTATAGTTCGTGATCGCGTCATCTCAGCCTCCGTAAAAAATCATTGTTATTGTGCCACCTGTGCGGTTGTGAGCAACACGGGGTGAAACGACCATTCCTGAGCTTCAGCCGGGCCTTCGTCGAAGGTCACCATCGTGCGGCTCTGCGCGATGCACATCCTTGCAAGCTGATCGAGACGTGATCGTGGAACCGCTCCGACGAGCGCGTGAATAAGATCCGGCTCCCGCCACAGCACGATCTGATATCCGCGATCGGTGGCATGCGAGAGCTCCCCAACCGGTCCGTTACGCTCGTTGGGCCCCGCATCGAAAACGAAATACGAAACGATCCGTCCCTTCAAATCGTATTCGATGACCGCTGCCTGGTGTCCTGTGACGTTTGCCAGTCGTGCGCTTCGAATCTCCGCATCATCGAAAACCGGAACTTCGACGGCAAAAGGAAGCCGTGCGCGAATCCATGCTGACACCTCAGCCGGATCCGGCGATGTGATCCCCTCACCACGCACCGAGCGACCGTGATCGTCGGCGAGAGCCGATACGACTTCACTGGGAGCGGAAGAGTCGCGAGGGCGGCGCACAACCGGAGTAAGAAAAATCGCGATCATACCCGCGATCGCGAGCGCCGTGCCGGCGACAATAGGCAGCCGGAATCGGCGTCCATGTGCAGCGCGCCTGTTCGCAATGGTGTCGAAGAGCCGTTCACGCAGGTCGAGGGGGGCCATGGGACGGGGCGCGTTGTCCCTGATCGTTCGCGCAACACCTTCCATTTCACGCAGAAACGCGCCGCAACTCGGACACGTCTCAACGTGGTCGCGCGCCGTTAGCACTTCGGGGGACGCCCCAACCGGGCCCGAATTAGGCCAGATCGTACGTCTTGCCAACTCGCATGAGATTCTCATATCGCCCTCAAGGCAGCGGATTCCTCTTTTCGCTCCAGACGGCGCCGAAGCTGGCGCCGAGCACGGAAGAGGCGAGATGCGACGGTCCCCTCCGGGATTGCGAGCATCGCCGCCACTTCGCGCTGGGCGAACTCTTCCACATCCGCCAGCCAAACGACTTCACGAAGCTCGCGCTCGAGGGTGTCGAGGGATCGCGCCAGCCGGGATCTGAGCTCGGAACGATCCAGGACCTGTTCGGGAGTATCGGAGGGCTGCCACTCCGACAGAGCCGATTCGAACTCCGCGGAGGTGAAATCAGTGATCGGCGTTTCGCCGCGCCGCCGATTGCTCCGCAATCGATTGAGGTTGGTACGGACAAGGATCGTAAAAAGCCAGGATTTGCCGGCGCCAGGGTCTCGCAGCTCGCGATGCTTCTCGAGCGCGCGTAACACGGTGTCCTGCAACAAATCTTCCGCATCCGCGACATTGCCGGCGCAGAGACGGAGCGCCGTCCGATAAAGCGCATCGAGGTGGGCGCTGATCAGCTCCTCGAACGCTTTTGCTCCGCCCGCCGCTCCCTGCGGACCCAGTATCTCATTTCCCATACTTTCACTAGGACACCGGTGGGCGACGATTCCTTCGCGAGCCGGACGCAAGCGCGTGTCGAAAGGAAGGGGGAGGGGACCGCACTACGCCATGACTATCCTGAGCGGGACCCCACCCGAGATCCGTTCCCGCGCTTCGTCGTCCGATAGGGCCGCTCCCACTCGCGCAGGTGGCCGAGCAGGTAATCGAGGGAAAAAATGTGGCGTGAGTTGTCCGCCTTTTTTCTGAACACCACCCGCGACCACCCGCGCATTCCCGTCGGCGTGTACCACTCGCCGTCCATGTGGAGCTTGTCGCCGGATATCGCCCGGATGAGAACGCGCTCGTATTGCGACCGCGGCAGCACGCGCTCCGGAAAGAGATTGTCCCAGGTGCAGAGGCGACCGACGTCTTCGTAGCCGTTCGGGCGATCGTCGAGATCGAGCAGCGACGGCGCCCGGCCCTTGATCACAGATCCGATGAGCCGGAGCGTGAACGGATCGGACAGCCGCCGGATGTGCGGCCAGAAGTGCTTGGTGATCTGTCCCGCCATCCCGCGCAGCGTCATGCTCCGCCCGTCGGTCGTGTCCCACCAGTCCTTGTCGATGTCGCAGGTGAACGGATTGGAAGGGAAGCAATCGAAGCGCGCCAGCCACCCCTTCCGCGACGTGTGCGGCATCGGATGGAAGCCGCGAATGACGGGGATGTGGTTCTCCTCTAGCGCGGAGAGCTCGTAGCTCGGCCAAGTCATCACCTCGCGCACGATGCCCACGATGAGCGTGGCCGTCGCGATCATGAGCGGCGCATCGGGGGTGAAATCCGCCGTCACCTCGATGCGATCGCCGCGCGGCCGCACTCCGATGCCGGTCGACCGCTTGTTCGCGGCCAGAAGCATCACCGGCACCGGAAGGATGTGCGCCAGCAGATACGCCAGCTGCTCGATGGTCCTGTTGGATCCCTGCTCAGTGGGAGGCAGCTCGAACGAGATGTTGTAGTGAGTGCTGAAGCCGGCGAGCTGCACGTCGGCGTCGTGCGCCTGCTCCCAGGCGTCGAGCTCCTGCCTCACGAACAGGATCGCTTCCCAGAGATTTCGCCCCGCGCGGGCGGCGCACCCGCGCTCGATCTCGATGACGGGTGTAGCCACCTCGATCACGCCGGTGTCGAAGTAGACCGCGCCTCCGGTCGGCAGATGATACGATCTGCCTTTCCGGTGCATCATCTTTTCGCGAATGATCTTTCTGGGGCTGCCGAAGGTGTCCTCGGGCCGGACCTGGATGCCATCCATGATCACGGCGAATTCGGCTTCCACGCCGATCGCCGCGAGCTGGATCCGCTCGCGGGTCGTTGACTTGTTTTCCGGTCCCTTCTTTTTCTTCGGCTGCGTCATTCGGTGTTCCTACCCTGAAGCTATCCTTCATGTCCGTTCAAACGGCAACGGATCGGTCAATTTTTCACATCCCGGGGCACTGACAGCACGTAGCCCAGATCGAGATGAAGGTGGTCCTCGGCGAAGCCGGTCGGCTGGCCGTAGGGGCGTGTCCAGATTCCCGGCAGCGTTTCCCGGGCGATCAGGCTGAACCGCTCGATCGCACTCCGATTGTCCAGGTAGGTGTCGCCGATCCGGTAGATGTTGGCGGCGGTTCCCCAGGCATGCGGAGTGGCGTTCCGCGAAAAGCGATGCGAAGGCGAGCGGTAACCGCCGTTCGCCGAAATGTGAACGAACGTCCCTATCGCCTCGCGGAACCTCTCCAGGCACACTGCCAGGAGGGTTATTGCGCACGGAACGTACCGGGGAAAAGTCCTGAGGGGCGGGGCCTCCCTTACGTCCACCTGGATGAACTCCCAGAGCAGAAAATGGCTGGAAACCTCGATCTTCATGGCCGAGTCCCAGGACGGAATCTCGTAGAAGAAGCGCGGCAGCTGGCGGGCACGCCCGGTGGCGTCCTTCCACTCTTCCCCCGGCCTGAGCGCCTTCCGGTACTCAGGGGGCAGCGTAAGCCCGTCCACTACCCGGAGCGGGAAATTGGGGACCTCACTCATCCGCAGGTCCCCGCGTGAGCGCCTCGTAAACGGTGTGTGAGACCGAGGCGATGGTACGGGACCGTCCAGTCGCTGCTGGATCCCATTCGGTGAGAACCACCAGCGCGTACGGCTTCCGCTTGGGCAGGTAGATCACCCCCGCGTCGTGCGCGACTGTCGAGATCTCACCTGTCTTGTGGGCGACCCGGGCTCCCTTTGGAAGAAGGGCGGGGATGCCCTGGTTGAATTCCTGGCCGTGAAGGATGTCCATCATCCGTCGGGACAACCCCGGCGAGAACGCTTTTCCCTCCGCCAGCATCACCAGCACCCGAAGGAGGCCATCGGCCGTCACCCGGTTGTTGATGTTGTGCTCGAACGCGAGCTCGTCCTCAACTCCGCGCTTGAGCTCGATTCCGTCCTCGACGTCGAGCTCGCGCAGAGTCTCGTTCACCGACTCGGGCCCGATCACCCCCAACAGCAGATTGGTGGCGAGATTGCTGCTCGTAGTGATCATGTGATAGGCGAGCTCGTCCACGCGCATCATCTTGCCGATGGCGCCGTGCACCGCCGAATTCCCGTCGCGGCCCGACTCGACGCGGAAGGGAACGCCTTCGACGACGCTGAGGAACCGATTCCGCACGTGCACGCGCGAATGGGGCAGAAGATCCCCACGGTCGATCGCGGCGAAGACGCCCAGCAGGATCGGCACCTTGATGGTGCTGGCGGCGTGGTGCCAACGGTCGGCGTTGTAGTGGAGCTCGAATCCGGTTTCGGCGTCGTAGAGAGCCACCGACAGCCCTTTCGCTCCCGACTCCTTCTCGATCGTCTCGAGGGCGTTCCGCAGAGAGCGCTCGAGCGCCGCGTGCTGGTCCTGCTCTGTCACATCGAGCCTAGGAGTATGCTACGCGTGGGTCGGCTTTGGCGTACGCGAGATCGGTGATGAGATTGACCATGACGAACACCACGCTGAGAAACAGCACCGATCCCTGGATCGCCGGCAGGTCACGGCGGGTGATGGCGTTCACCACGTACCTCCCGATTCCCGGCCAGCTGAAGATCGTCTCGGTCAGGATGCTGCCGGTGAGATAGTACCCGAAGTCGAGGCCGAGGACGGTGATGATCGGAATCAGCGCATTGCGCAGCGCGTGGCGCATTACCACCACTCGCTCGACCAGGCCCTTGGCCCTCGCCGTTCTGACGTAGTCGCTGTTCAGCACATCGAGCATCGCCGACCTGGTCACCCGCGCCAGAAACGCGATCGAGCGCGATCCGAGGGCCAATGCCGGAAGGATCAGATACTCGATGCCGCCGTACCCGGATGGCGGAAGCCACCGGAGCATCACCGCGAATACCAGAATGAGAATCAACCCGACCCAGTAGACCGGGAACGAAATCCCCAGATAGGCGAGTCCCAGCCCCAGCCGGTCGAACCATCCGCCCGGATTGCGGGCGCTGAAGACTCCGATCGTTATCCCCAGGATCGACGCGAAGAGCATCGCTGTCCCAGCGAGGAGCAGGGTCTTGGGAAACCGCTCGCGGATGTCCTGGATTATCGGGCGCTGGGTGATGTACGAGTTTCCGAAGTCACCCCTGAGGACTCCGCTCGTATAGTGCGTGAACTGCTTGATGAGCGGCTCGTCGAGCTTCAGCTCTTTCCTCAGACGCGCAATCGTCTCGGCGTCCGCGCGCTCTCCGACCATCTCCTGGACCGGGTCGCCCGGCGCAACGTAGAGAAGAAGGAATACGACGACCAGCACTCCGAACAGGGTCGGAATGGAGAGTGCGAGTCGCCGGACGATGAAAGCGAACACGTGCTATTTCTGGATTGTCACATCGGTCCAGCGCTGACCGCTGAAAATAACGGGGACAGTGAAGCCCTTGATCCAGGGCTGCACGGCGTACAGGTCCTTGTAGAAGAATAGAAACAGCATTGGCGCTTCGTTGAACGCGATCTGATCCGCCTGCGTGTAGAGCTGATTGCGCTTAGCCTCGTCCTGCTCGCGGTGCGCTTCATCGATGAGTCGGTCGAACTCCGCATTCCGCCAGAACGACACGTTGCCCCCGACGCCGAAGTTACGGCCGTGGAGCAGCGGGAAGAGAAAATTCTCCGCGTCAGGATAGTCGGCCCACCACTCCTTGAGGGCGAGGTCGGTCTGGCCGTTGCGCGAAGCCTCGCGCATCGACGACGGGTCGCGCGCCACCAGCTTCACCCGGATGCCAGCCTGCGCCAGGTTCGCCTGAA
>JBKKAY010000121.1:0-5777 GCA_046714195.1 Gemmatimonadaceae bacterium | reverse complement strand
TGCGCGGCTACAATGCTCACCTCGATCGCTGGGAGCTCGTCTCGGCTGAGCCCGGGGCGGGACTGCAAAGTGTTGGTACCGGACGAAAGGTGGGCGCCGAGATGCACATCGAGCAGAAGTTCGGCTCAATGAGGAAACCCGCGGGATAGTGTGGCTCGAGCGCCAGTCCCGCATCGAGCGCGTCGAGACTCGCATCGATGAGTTCATTCCCGTCTGGCAATTCGGCGAGTTCCACTCGATGGAAGTCGCCGCGTCCCCGGCCCGGACGTTCGAGGCGATGAAGGCCGTCACCGCCAGCGAGATCTTTCTTTTCCGTCTGCTGACGTGGGTTCGTCGCGGCGGCCGGCAAACTTCCGAGAGTATCCTCAATCCCGGAAAGACGCGGCCATTGATCGACGTGGCAACGGGAAGCGGGTTCGTGCGCCTGGCCGAGGATACCCCGCGCGAGCTCGTCATCGGCACGATCATCCGGAAGCCCCGCGACAGTAGCGCTACACTGTCGCCCGCGATCTTCAAGGCGACGTTGCCGCCTGGTCACACCATCGCGGCGATGAATTTCCTCGTCACACCGACGGCGTCCGGCGGATCGAGAGTGTCGACCGAGACGCGAGTGTTCGCCAACAGTCCCGCCGCGCGCCGCGCGTTCGGCAACTATTGGAAAGTCATCTATCCGGGGAGCGCGCTCATTCGAAGGATGTGGTTGCGGGCCATCAAGCGGAGAGCTCTTAGCGAGCTGAAGTAACTGCAACTGAACACGTTGTCCGCTACCCGCTATACGCTCCCCGCTTTCAGCTGCAAACGGTCGGGACGTCACTCTTGGCGAGTTGGTTTCTTTGCCCGTCCTGTACGCTTTTTGTCAGGCCGTATAACATTTTGCGGACATCTCTCACCTGAGCGCTGAGCGCATCAAAGTCTCGGGAACCGATCGCGTTACAATCCCTTGCGACCATTAGATGGTATTCAAGCTCCGAGCTGGAGTTCACGGCGTACCCAAGGAATCGTACGAAGTCACGCGGGCTCTTTTGTCCTCGACCCTCGACGATATTTGTCGGTATCGACATCGCGGCCCGGGTCATCTGGTTTCGAAGCGAACTGAATGCCGAACCGCGAATACCCGTAACTGTTCGATGGACGTTGAGTACCAGAGCATGAGCCTTCCGCCAGACGCGAAGCTTGGTGAAGTCCGCCATAGCGCTAGGCTGTCCGTGAAGGTGTGCGGGACGCGAATCGTTTCGCGTCACGAAACGTTGTTGCACCGCACCCGTCCCACCGGGAACGTCCCGACGCAGTGAAGCGGTCAGCGGTCAGCGTCAAGCGGGGAGCGGACCTCGTGTTCAGTTGCAGTTAAGGTTTCTGCGGTACCAACCCCATCTCATCCAGAAACCGGTGCCTCCCAGTAAGCTTCCCCTCCCTAGCTTCGACGCGGGTCAGGATCAGCCTGTCCTTCGCGCGCGTCATCCCGACGTAGAGCAGACGGCGCGCCTCTTCGATGTCGCGCTTGCTGACGTCGCGCTGGCCAGGCAGCTGCTCGTCCTCGGCACCGACGATGTAGACGCGGGAGAACTCGAGCCCCTTGGTCGAGTGCAGAGTCAGCAGATTGACCCGCGCCGGGTCGCGCTCGACTCGGTCGGACAGCGACAACACCACGCGCTCGAGGAACTCGTCCAGCTGTTGCGGCAGCGGCTCGCCGGCGCATTGATCCAGCAGAGGCCGCAGTCTATGCATAGCGTGCGGGTACCGCTGCTCGGCGGTCTTCTCGGCCCGGATCCGATTCATGACTTTCTCGCCGCCGAGCTTTTCGATGACGTCGTTCACCGTCGGTAGCGCCGGATCGGCGGCTTTCTCCCGCTCTTCGCCATAAAAGTCGAGACAGTTGCTGTATCGGCCGAGAGCATAGGCGCGCGATAGGCGGCGGAACAGCTTCGCTTCAGGACCGAGCGTGTCGTCGTCGCTCAGCGCGAGTGCGACCCCCAGATGATCGAGCAAATTGACGAGCGCCGTCTTGCGGGCACGGGCGACCTTGTCGTCGCCCAGTCTCAGAAATACCTCGGCCAGCGTCAGGCAATCGGCGAGCGCGCGATGTGCCTCGCCGGGATCGACGCCGTATACCCGGGCGAGGTCCTCCAGCCGCGCACCCCCGGCGTGGAGCTCGTGCGCGAGCACCAGCGTGTCGTAGGTCACCAGGTCCGCACCGGGAAGGCCTTCACTCATGCGGCGCAGGATCGGGAAGTCGAAGTAGTAGCCGTTGTGGGCGACACAGACGTCACTGCCGCAAAACTCCCGGAACACCGGCCAGATGTCCTCGAAGAACGGCGCTTCCGCGAGAGCACTCTCGTCGAGTCCGTGCTTACGCCGGGCGCCCTCGGCGATCGGCACGCGTGGCTTCACCAGAGACTGGAATCGATCCACGATCACGCCATCGCGCACCCGCACCGCCGCGATCTCCACGATCTCCGCGCGCGTGACATCACGGTCGGTGGTCTCGAGATCGACGGTGGTGTAGTCCCGAAAGTGATTTGCGAAAGTCCGGCTTCGCATATACTGCGCTGCCTTGAAAGCTCCCAGCGCCAGACCAAGCGTGGAATGTTCCGGAAGCTCGATCGCCAGGGCATCGGCAGGGCGCGGGCCGCCGAGCGTCACACGCTTGAGCCCGACTCCCGCAAGCATCCCCTTGATGGCGATCCCGACTCCGTCCAGACCAGGAATCCAGATCGGGCGACCGCTCTCCGCCGCACTCGCCAACTGATCCGCCAGGCGCACCACGTCATCGTCGGCACCGGGGTCGGAGAGCTCGTCGTGATTCTCCTCCAGCGTCGTGCGGTACTCACCGACACGTTGAGAGAGGATCTCTTCGACGAGCTCCCCAATACCCGTATGCCGTGAGCCGAGCGCAGCGAGATTGCGCAGCGCGTAGAAGCTGCGCCAGATCTTGCGCGCGTCCTCGTGCTCCTTCGGAAGCTCGCGTACCAATGCTTCGAGGTAGGAGATGAGCGCCAGCTTTTTCTCATCGGCCTTCGCCTGGGCGCCGTCGAACAGAGCTTTCGGCAGAACCACCTTGAGAAAGTTTTCCTGGTGGATGGCGTCGTCAGGGCTGGCGATGATGCGGAGCGCGGCGATCACGTAGCACACTACGGGATCCTCAGCCAGCGCTCTCTTGTTGGCGAGGCGGCATGGGATGCCGGCGGTGAGAAATCCGGTTTCCGCGTGGTTTCCGATGTCGTGCTTTCGATACAGGAGCGCGTACTCGCCCCACGGAAGGCCGTGCTCGGCCCGATCCCGGCGGATATCCCGGATGATCCACGAGATCTCGGTATCCTCGGTCGCAAAAGACAACGACGTCACTTCGAAATCCGATGTGCGCTTCGCCTCGGCGTGCCTCCTGTCTGCGAAGATCGGAGTGTTGATCGCGACGAGCCGGCGCGCGAGGTCCACCACCTGTCGCGGACAGCGCCAGTTCTCCCCGAGCTGCGCGCGCCGGCGATCCGCGAAGTCACGGTCGAAGTCGCGGAATACCTCGGGGTCGGCGCCCGTCCACGAGTAGATGGACTGCTCGTCGTCACCTACGGCGAAGACGTTTCGGTGCTCGAGCGCCAGCGCGCGGACGATCTGGTACTGCGATGGATTGAGGTCCTGAAACTCGTCGACAAGTACGGCGGACCATTTCTGCCGCACCTGCGCCGCGACGGATTCGTCGGCAAGCAGCTGCGCGGTCTTGAGCACGAGCATGTCGAAATCCAGCTTGTTGCGCTTCGCCAGAAACTCCTGATAGCGCTGGTAGAGCGCGAGATCGTTCGGCTCGAGGGCATCGCCCCGAAAACGGTAAGCGGAGAACGCCGACAGCACGCGTGGGTGCCACCTGCGATATCCCTCGAGCCGGCTCAGCACCCGGAGCTGGTACTCGTCGTCGGCAATGCCGAAGCCCGGCTCGATACCGACGTGCGCGCCCAGCTCGCGCAGCAGCTCCACGCAGAACGAGTGGATGGTTCCACGCTGTACGCTTTCCACTCGCGTGCCGAGGGGCTCGAGCCGGCTGGCGATCTCGTCGGCCGCCTTGTTGGTGAACGTGAAGACCCGGATACGCTCCGGCTCGATCTCAAAGTGCTCGATCAGAAAGCGGACGCGCTCGATCAGGCAGAACGTCTTGCCGGCGCCAGGGCCGGCGAGAACCAGAACCGGCCCCATCGGGGCTTCAATTGCCTCACGCTGTGAGGAACTTGGGGTGCGTGTGGCCATTCTTCCCATGAGAGGAAGCTAGCCGGCGTTACTCGACCACGGACGTGCTATTTCTCGCCCGCGTGACCGATCGCGTCGCCCAGACGATCGCGGCGGTGAAGACCGCAGCCGCGACATATGCCGTTACGGCGCTGCGGCGAGTGGCGTCGGCACCACCGTAGGCGAGCACGGCAGTCCCGGCGACGTAGGTGCAGGTAATGGCCCACGCCGTTGTCGTCCAGAGACTCCAGCGGGCGTGCCAGATGAGGCCGAGCGCGCTCACCAGGCCAAGCACGCCGTAGAGAAGGACGCCATAGGTCACCGATGACTGAAGTGAGGTCTGCACGTGACTTCGCTCGGCAATGTAGTTGTATATGCCGAGCACGCCGGTGCCGGCGAGCACGAGCAGCGCCACCAGGCGGAGCGCCGTCGCGATCCCCCGTTTGGTTCTCCTTCTCCCCTTGTTCTCCGGCACCGGCACCATGATTGCCTCTCTAGGGCTCCTCAACGAGGAGATAACATGCAACTACTCAGGCAAACGGCAAAGATCGGCGCCGCGGCAGCATTCATTGCGATGGCAACCGCGTGCTCAAGCGGGCTGGGCGGAGTCCTCGGCAGCGTTCTCGGGGGCGGCGGCGGAGCCCAGTCGAACCAGCTTTCGGGAACGATACAAAGCGTCGACACCCGCAACCAGCAGATAACGATCCGGCAGTCCAACGGGCAACAGATCCCCGTTTCCTTCGACAACCAGACGCGGGTCGTCTACCAGAACCAGAACTACCCGGTGACGGCGCTCGAGTACGGCGATGTCGTGACGGCCAGCATTCAACAGGCGCAAAACGGCGCGTACTATACGGATCACGTGCAGGTGGATCAGTCGGTTTCCACCTCGGGCGGTTCCGCCGGTACCGGCAGCGTCCAGTCGTTTCAGGGCAACGTTCGCCAGGTAGATTCGAGGAATGGCGTCTTCACCGTCGACACCGGAAATTATGGCCTCCTTACTGTCTCGCTCCCGTACAATCCGAGGACCAGCGATGTCAACCGGTTTCAAAGTCTCCGCTCCGGCGATCAGGTGCGGTTCAACGGGGTGTTTCTCAACAACTCGAGAGTGGAGCTGCGCCAGTTCTACTAGGAGCTCGATCGCGCGATGAACGCGCGTCTCACTCGGAGAGAGGCGCTCAGGAGTGCGGCGGCAGCAGCCGCCGCCGCGCTCGCGTTTCCTTCGCCGCTACAGGGTTGCGGGTTTGCGCGCGGAGCGGCGCGGGCGGGCGAGGGTGATCTCCACCTGGACCGCGCCCGTCTTCGCACCTGGGCCAACTGGATTCGAGCCGAGGTACTCGCAGCCCCCGATCTGACCACGGGTCGCGCCGGAGCGCGCGTCGGAGAGTTTGCGATCGGAACGCCGTACGAAGCGTTCACGCTCGAAGCGTACATCAAGGCGGGCGGCGATCCGTCGCAAAAGGAGCCACTCACTCTTTCGCTCACGCGTTTCGACTGTGTGTCTCTCGTCGAATCGGCGCTGGCCGTCACTCGCGCCGCTGACGACGCGGCGCCCGCGAGCTGGG
>JBKKAY010000120.1:0-5546 GCA_046714195.1 Gemmatimonadaceae bacterium | reverse complement strand
CCGGCGGGAGACCAACCAAAAGCAATCGCCGAGCTGACACGCGGGCTGGAGCGGGGAGACCGGTTCCAGACGCTCCTCGGAGTCACCGGATCCGGAAAGACGATGACGGTAGCGAACGTCATCAGGAATTTCGGGCGGCCGACGCTGGTCCTGTCGCACAACAAGACATTGGCCGCTCAGCTATATGGAGAGATCAAAAGCTTCTTCCCGCACAACGCCGTCGAGTACTTCATCTCCTACTACGACTACTACCAGCCGGAAGCGTACGTGCCGACCACCGACACGTACATCGAAAAGGACGCGTCGATCAACGAGGACATAGACCGCCTGCGGCTCCGCGCGACGTCGAGCCTGATGGAGCGCAGCGATGTCATCATCGTCGCCACGGTCTCCGCGATCTACGGCCTCGGCGACCCGCGCGCGTATCGCGAGCAGATGGTGACGCTCACGAAGGGCCAGAAGATTCCGCGCGACGACATTCTGCGCTCGCTGGTGAAGATCCAGTACTCGCGCAACGACATGGGGCTCGAGAGAGGAACGTTTCGTGTGCGCGGCGACACCGTCGAGATTCTTCCCGCCTACGAGGAGCAGGGCGTTCGCGTCGAGATGTGGGGCGACGAGATCGAGCGCATCACCAAGATCAATCCGCTCACGGGAGATTCGATCGCCAATCTCGAGAAAGCGGCGGTCTATCCGGCGAAGCACTTCGTGACTTCACGTCCCACCATCGAGCGGGCGATCGGACTCATTCGTGAGGAGCTCGCCCAGCGCCTCGCCGAGCTGCGATCGTCCAACAAGCTTCTCGAAGCCCAGCGGCTGGAGTCGCGCACGAACTTCGACATCGAGATGATGCTGGAGATCGGTACTTGCGCCGGGATCGAGAACTACTCGCGCCACCTCTCAGGTCGCGGTCCCGGTGAGAGGCCGGCGTGTCTGTTCGACTACTTCCCGGAAGATTTTCTCGTCGTCGTGGACGAGGCGCACGTCACGCTGCCGCAGATTGGCGGAATGTTCAACGGCGACCGCGCGCGGAAGCTCACTCTCGTCGATTACGGATTCCGGCTTCCCAGCGCGCTGGACAACCGGCCGTTGATGTTCGACGAGTTTCTCTCGCTCACCCCGCGCGCGCTCAACGTGACCGCGACGCCGGGAGAGATCGAGCTCCGGCTCTCCGAAGGCGCGGTGGTCGAGCAGATCATCCGTCCGACGGGGCTGGTCGATCCGGAGATAGAGGTCCGCCCCGTGCGCGGCCAGGTAGACGACCTGCTCAACGAGATCCACCTCCGCGAGCGGAAGGGGGAGCGTGTGCTCGTGACGACGCTCACCAAGCGTATGGCGGAGGATCTCGCCGACTACCTGCAGCAGATGGGCGTCCGCGTTCGATACATGCACGCGGACATCGACGCCATCGAGCGCATGGAGATCATCCGCGGCCTCAGGCTCGGCGAGTTCGACGTGCTGATCGGCATCAACCTGCTGCGTGAAGGTCTCGATCTGCCCGAGGTGTCGCTCGTCGCCATCCTCGATGCCGACCAGGAAGGTTTTCTTCGCAGCGATCGGTCACTGATTCAGACAGTGGGCCGCGCCGCCAGGCATCTGAGCGGGCGCGCGATCTTTTATGCCGACAGGATCACCGGCTCCATGCAGCGATGCATGGAAGAGACGGCACGCCGCCGGGAGATCCAGCGCGCGTACAACGTCGAGCACGGGATCACCCCTGTCAGCGTGGTGAAGAGCGTCGACCAGGTCCGCTTCATCACCCGCGTCGCAGATGCGCGGGCCACTAGCGAGGAGCGCGAGGTGGAGAAGACGCGCCGGGTCGCGGAATCGGCCGCGCGTTACGGGTCAAAGGATTTGCCAGCGATGATCGCGGAGCTCGAGGGACAGATGCGCGAAGCGGCGACTGCCCTCGACTTCGAGACGGCCGCGCGCCTGCGTGACGAGCTGTTCGAGGTCAAGGCGAAAGCGGGGAAGGAGCACCACAGCCGAGGCGCGCTGGCGGGCCTGCACGGGCGCTAGGAATGCCCCCCCAAGCGCACCGGCACATCGTTCCGCCACGGGCCGATCGCGGCCGGCTCAAGCTGTCCGAGCCGGAACTCCAGCACTGGGGCGAGGAGCTCGGACGATCGGCCGCGGCGCCGCTGCTCATAACACTCACTGGTGAGCTGGGTGCCGGCAAAACGACGCTGGCAAAGGCGATTTGCCGCGGCTACGGCGTGATCGAGGAAATCACGAGTCCCACCTACACGTTGGTCAATCAGTACGCGTCCGAGCGGTCTCCCGTGTACCACATCGATCTGTACCGCCTCGATGCAGCGGACCAGCTCACCAATCTCGGCTGGGACGAGATCATCGGCTCGCACGCGCTCGTCCTCGTCGAGTGGCCGGAGCGGGGTGGCGAAAGAATTCCGGCGGATCATCTCCCGATCGACCTGACCTACGTTCCCGACGATTCGTCGCGGCGGATACTCCTCGCCGGATGAGTGATTCGTTCACGCTGGCGCTGGAAGGCTCAACCTACGAGGGAAGTGTCGCGCTGTTGCGCGGCCCAGATGTGATCGCGGAGCGAACGCTGCGTGAGGAGGATGGCCGTACGCCCGCCGCGGGACGTGGGGAGCGGCTGCTTCCCGCAGTAGCGGATTGTCTGGCCGAGGCCGGCATCCGGCGCGGGGGGAGGAGCGGAGTCACGCGGATAATCTGCGGCGCGGGGCCAGGGAGCTTCACGAGTCTTCGCGTTGCCGCGGCGGTGGCCAAGGGCCTGGCGACCGGATACGGTGCCGAGCTCTACGCGGTTTCGTCACTGGTGTTGACGCTCGCGGGAGCGCGAGCGGTTCTGAGAGAAGGGGAGTATCTCTCAGTACTGGACGCCATGCGTGGGGAATGGTTCGCCGCCCGCGTGATGATCGGATCGAATGGAACGGTCGAGCAGCGCGACCCGGCCGTGATAATGTCCGGCGCGGATCTCGCGGCCGTTGCCAAGGCTGAGCCCACGTTGCGCATCATCGGGCCCGGCCAGCAGATCGATTCGCGACCCCACGCCCGTGGCGTCGCTCCGCTCCTGCGCCGGATCGTGAAGAATGGGCCGGTCGACCTGGATTCGTGGGAGCCCGATTACGGCCGCCTTCCCGAGGCGCAGGTGCGACTCGAGGCGGCGCGGGAAAGCGCCTCACGGTCATGACGGCGCTCCTTCGCCCGGCTGTCGAGAGTGACCTCACCGCGATCTCCCGCATCGAGCGCGCGTCCTTTGCCGATCCGTGGACTGAAGAATCTTTCCGGCGGCTCCTGGACGCGCGACCGGCTATCTTTCTGGTAGTTGAAAGCGAGCCTGATTCAGCGATCGCCGGATACGTGGTGGCGTTTTCCCTCGCAGAGGATGGCGAGATTCTGAATGTCGCAGTCGCCGAGCCGTTTCGCGGTCGGGGTCTGGCGGGCCAGATGCTGGATGCGGCGCTGATCGAGCTGGCGGCTCGCGGAGTGCGGACGGCTTTTCTCGAGGTACGCGAATCGAACGATGCGGCTCGCGCCCTTTATGGATCGCGGGATTTCGCGGAGATCGGACGGCGGCGCGGATACTACCGGCGTCCGGTGGAGGACGCGCTGGTTCTGCGTCGGGTTCTGGAGGCAGTGGGTGGGGACGGAGAGGCAGAAAAATCCGCGGGCACTTTTGCTGACCGCTGAAATCGTTGGTTTGCACGCAGTCTGAGGCCGTCCCATACTATTCTGGGCGAGCATCAAACTCTCGTCAGGAGGCAAAGTGAGTCGAAGTCTGAATAAGGTCATGCTGATCGGGAACCTGGGGAGCGACCCCGAAGTCCGTTCGACGACGGGCGGAAGCCGCGTCGCCACGTTCTCGCTCGCCACGAGTCGCCAGTGGAATTCGCCGAATGGTGAGAAGCAGGAGAAGACCGAGTGGCATCGATGCGTCGTGTGGAACGCCAAAGGCTCCGGCCTTGCCGACGTGGTCGAGAAGTACTGCAAAAAAGGCGATAAGCTTTACGTCGAAGGCCGCATCGAGTACCGCCAGTGGCAGGACAAGGAAAACCAGACCCGCTACAGCACCGAGATCAACGTGCGGGAGCTGGTGATGCTCGGCGGCGGACGCGCAGGTGGTGGCGGGGGTGACTTCGAGGGCGAAGGAGCTGGCCGTAACCGCGCTCCCGCGGCTGCGGGTGCCAAATCAGGCGCAGCCGGCGGCGCGGGGGGGGCGGGGGCGGATTTCGAGGATTTCCCCGGCGCGTTGGAAGATGCGGACGACGATCTACCGTTCTAGAACTCTGCACTACCTCAAGGAAGCGGCCCGAATCGGGCCGCGTTTTTTTTTAAAAGCAAAAGAGAACGACCATGCTGCCCGCTATTCGCTAACGGATCTCCGCTACCCGCGAGGAATTCAGAGCTGGGTTCAGCGGGGGGCGTATGGCGGGTCGCGGTCAGCGGGCAGCCTGTCAGTTCTCAGTGGCCTTTCCCGCAGCTGGGTAGTGACCTTCGCCCCATTCCCCCAGTCAATGTGATTGACCCGCCCAAAGCGGTGTCGTATCCATCCGTCAAGCTACGGGAGCACGTGTGACTGGTAATATCTCCGCATTCACTACGATCGCGGCGAGATCCGCCTTTGCCGGCGCGATCCTCGTCCTTTCTGTCGTTTCGGCGAACGTCTCGTTCGCCCAGGTCATCACGGTGCCCGACACGGTGCAAGCCGATTCCGCCGTTGCGAGATCGGATACCACCCGGGAAGTGACCCATACAGTAAAGAAGGGTGACACGCTCTGGGACCTGGCGCAGTACTATCTCAAGGACCCGTTCCGCTGGCCCGAGATCTTCCGCCGCAACACCGACGTCGTCGAGAACCCGCATTGGATCTATCCCGGTGAGATCATTCGCATCTGGGGCGATCAGGTAAGACCCGAAGCACTCGCCAGCGCCGACAGCGCCGGAAATGTCGTCTCGCACATTGTCACTCTTCCCGCGCCGCCGCCAATCCAGCAGAGCGGCGGACCGGAGCTGACGGTCTTCGCCTCGCCCCTAAGCCGTGCCGCGGCAACGATGGGAGAGCAGATCAGCGGGCGGAATCGCGCCCCTGGCGTCCGGCGCGGTGAAATCGAAGCTGCCCCCTACGTCGAAAAACGCGGCGGACCGTCCGGCGCGGGGAAGCTCGTCGCCAGCGTCGACAGGCTCGGCATTCAGGCGATCAGCTCCGAAGCTCGGTTCCAGCTCAATGACCGGGTTTATTTCCAGCCGCCTTCAGGATTCGTCGCTCGCGCCGGGGACAGGTATCTCATTTATGTCCTGGGCGATCAGCTCGGGGATGTCGGGCAGGTCGTCGTTCCAACCGGAATCGTCCGCGTCGAAACAGTCACCGCAGGGCAGCCTCCGATGGTTCGCATCGTCCGCCAGTTCGGCGAGATAAAGCTTCAGCAGGGCCTGATTGCGTTTTCCGATGCGATCCTTCCCGCGACGGGCACCAATCCAATCGCGGGCGGCCCGTCGGGCAAAGTTCTCTACATCCACAATGAGCCGGTGCTGCCGTCGATCGGCCACTACGTCGTGCT